>JBBSFG010000219.1:0-6997 GCA_038238965.1 Candidatus Acidiferrales bacterium
CTGATGTTGAAATCCATGCGAGTGGTGTAGGTATTGTTGCCGAGGGCGAAAGGCGCGTTAAACCGGAAACCACCGGTATTGATGCCGTCACCAGCAGACAAGTCGTTGGCAGAAGGATAGCGGCTGTTAACAAATTGCTGCAGAGCAGTGTCCACGCCCACAGCAGCTGGATCGAGGGCTTGAATGGAATTGGGTCCAGTGATCGGAGTGGTGCTGATGCATTGCGGAGCGCTCTGGATAGTGGCCGTAGCATCGCAGCCCGGATTATTGTTGATGTAGTTGAGCAATCCATTGCGGACATTATCCAGAGGAACAGTGCGGAGTTCCTGATCCTGGCTGGCGTCGCGGCGTCCTTCGTAATTGAAGAAGAAAAAGAGGCGATCTTTCTTGACGGGCCCGCCCAGGCTGGCGCCGAATTGATTGCGAATGAGAGCGGCCCGGGGAACTCCCGCGGCGTTATTGAAGAAGGTGTTTGCGGCGGTGACGGTGTTACGATGATATTCGTAGCCGGCACCATGCCAATCGTTGGTGCCACTCTTGGTCACCAGTTGAATCTGGGCGCCGCTGCTGCGGCCGAGATCGGCAGTGATTCCTGCTGTGATGCCGCGAAATTCCTGAACGGCGTCAATCGGGGCGTTGCCAACGGTGGCAAAGGCTTGACCGGTGGCTTGATCGTTGGCGTCAATGCCGTCGATGGTGATGTTTCCCTGGTCGGCGCGAGCGCCAGTCACTGCGCCTTCACGATTGCCATTGGGGTCATTAGAGCCGGCAATGACGACGCCGGGCTGCAGCGCCAAAAGAGCTGCCGGGGAATCACGGAACTGCACGGGCAGGCTATCCAGCAATTTGGTACCGAAAACGTTGCCAACAGTGGCATCGGTGGTATTGAGGGTTTCCGCGCCGGTGCCGGAGACTTCCAGAGTAAAGGAAACTTCGCCCAACTGGAGCGACACGTTTTGAGTGCTGGTGGTATTGACGGCAAGATTTACGTTGTCCAGGGCGACTTTGCGGAAACCATCTTTTGCAAAAGTGATGCGGTAATCGGGGCCCGGCGGCAGCCGAAGAAATTGATAAACGCCTAGCTCGTCGGTCACCGTGCTGGCGTGAATTCCGGTTTTGGCGTTGTCGAGTTGCACAGCAACGCCAGAAACGGAAACGTCCTGAGGGTCAACGACCGTTCCGGTGACACTGGCGAATTCCTGCGCTGTGGCCAAATTGGCGACAGCCAAGCAAACGAAGCTGAACAGGACGCCGGCTAAAAAGATAGAGAGCTTGCGCATCAATTCCCCCTTCAAGGCTGTAAAGCACATTTGTAATGTGTAAACGTCGGCTTATTTGCACATTGACGACCTATCTACTTTACTGACCACAGAGCATGTAACTGCCTGACAACATTACAATTAACAACTTGGCTTTAGATGCATCGGTAAGCAAAAGCCTAAATTTATATTTAGTTTTTTGTAGTATTTACGATATTCGGTGAATAGTAGGGTCATTGGCACTGGGGAATGTGATCGATTCCAAAACAGTATGCTGTGGCCGGAAGCGCCACGGGGAGTTCAGCGATTAGCAGACCAAATGAGCCGCGACAGGTGGATCGAGCGCTCGATTGAACACACCTCGTGACTCGTGATCATCGGAAAGAGAGCCGGCACTGGAAAGTGCGGTTCGTTTGACTTGGTGTGGAGTGCAATTTAAGATGAACGTCCACTATGGCCGACCCCCAGTCGCTACTCGGACAAACTGTTTCGCATTATCGAATCGTCGACAAGCTGGGCGGCGGCGGTATGGGCGTGGTGTACAAGGCGGAGGATACGCGGCTGGACCGCTTTGTGGCGCTGAAATTTTTGCCCGAGGATGTGGCGCAGGACCGGCAATCGCTGGAAAGATTTCGACGGGAAGCCAAAGCGGCCTCCGCGCTGAACCATCCCAACATCTGCACGATTTACGACGTGGGCGAGGAAGACGGCAAGGCGTTCATCGCCATGGAATACCTGGAAGGCGTGACGCTGAAGCACAAGATTTCTGGGCGGCCGCTGGATTTTGCGACGCATTTGGCGCTGGCGATCGACATTGCCGACGCGCTGGACGCGGCGCACTCCAAAGGCATCGTGCACCGGGACATCAAGCCGGCTAACATTTTTGTGACCGGGCGGGGACGCGCCAAGATTCTGGATTTTGGCTTGGCCAAGGTGGAAGACGCGATGCGTTCCTCCGATGGGGCCTCGCGCGCAGTGAATCTGCAATCGCAGATGACGGTGGGAGTGCCGGTGGGGGATCTGACAAGTCCGGGGAGCACGCTGGGGACGGTGGCGTACATGTCGCCAGAGCAGGCTCGCGGCGAAGAACTGGATGCGCGCACGGATTTGTTTTCGTTCGGAGTGGTGCTGTACGAAATGGCTACCGGGCAGCTGCCCTTCCAGGGGAATACCACGGCGATTATTTTCGATCGCATCCTGAACGAATCGCCCGAAGCGATTTCCAAGAAAAACCCGAAGGCTCCAGCGGAGCTGGACCGCATCGTGGCGAAAGCGCTGGAGAAGGATCGCGATTTCCGGTGCCAGACGGCGGCGGAGTTGCGCGCGGATTTGAAGCGCTTGAAACGCGACGTGGATGGAGCGGGGCGGCAGGATTCCGGGTCACGAAATACGGAGGCGGCGAGAAGCGGCGGGACGCGGCCGGCTGTTGTTGCCGCGGCGGCAAAGCCGCAGAAGAAAACCGTGGCGGTGCTGTATTTCGAAAATTTAAGCGGCGCAAAAGAAGATGAGTATTTTCGCGATGGGATGACGGAAGACATCGTAACGGAACTGTCGAAGATCGCGCGGCTGGAGATATTTCCGCGCTCGGAGATGCTGCCGTTTCGGGATAAGCCGATCACCGCGCCGCAGGTGGGCGAAAAACTGGGCGCCATGTACGTGCTGGAAGGCTCGATCCGGCGGGCGGGCAATCGTTTACGGATTACCACACAACTGGTGGAGAGCAAGACGCGGCATTCGGTGTGGGCGGAACGCTACGACCGGCAGATGGAGGACGTGTTTGCCATCCAGGAAGAGATTTCGCTGAGCATCGCCAAGGCGCTGGAAATTACGCTGACGCCGCAAGAAGAAAAAGTGATTGCCAGAAAACCGACGGGCAATACGCAGGCGTACGATTTTTATCTGCGCGGACGGAATTACTTGCGACAGCGGCAGTTCGAATACGCGCTGGCGATGTACGAGGAAGCGGCGAAACTGGATCCCAATTTTGCGCTGGCGTTCGCGGGTATGGCGCACGTGTGGGGCGGACTCCATGAATTGCGCAACGAGAACCCGGATTATCTGGAGAAGGGCCTGGAAGCGTGCGCGAAAGCGGAGAGCCTGAATCCGGACCTGCCGGAAGTGCTTTCGGCGCGAGCGCTGATTCTGTATGCGCGGCAGGACTACGACCAGACGATCAAGCTGGCGCTGCAAGCCATCGCGCAACAACCGGAGTGCGAAGGCGCGCATGACGTGCTGGGCAGGGCGTATTTTTCTTCGGGGCGATTCGAAGAAGCGGCCAAGCTGGCGGAAAGCGCGATGGAAATCGTGAGCAACGACTATAACGCGCTGGTTCCGCTGATCAATTCGATGGAACGGCTGGGGCGCATGGCGGATGCCGAGCGGCTGCGGCGCAAGGAAATGGAAGTGCTGCAGGAGCAGCTGCGACACTTTCCCGACGATGTTCGCGCGCGAATCCTGCTGGCGGCGGACCTGGCGATTTTTGGGGATGGAAAAGAAGCGGCGATGCAGGCGCGGATTGCGATTGCGATGCAGCCGAAGAATCCCAACATTTTGTACAACGCGGCGTGCACGTACGGGCTTTTAGGAATGAGAGACGAGGCGCTGGACGCGTTCCGGCGGTCGGTGGATGCCGGGTACCTGAACCTGGACTGGTGTTTGAAGGATCCGGACCTGAAAATTTTGCATGACGATGCGGAGTTCATCAAGCTGGTGAAAGATCGGTCTGCGTCGGCGCGAGTGGCGCGCTGAATCTTTTTTCTGAATGCTTGCCTGCGCGATCAATCGAAGAGAGATTCCTCGACTACGTGGCGCGGCTCCCCTCGGAATGACACGTCTGAATGTGTTGGCTGAGAGGGTTACCTAGATCAATTGATCCCTGATTGTAGCGGTACGAGCCCTTAGCGTGAAGTACATCATCCAACGGCTGCGACAGGAGGATGCACATGAATGGGACTATTGGGTCGAGTAGTGCGGGTTCGGATCAGATAAATTTGGCGTTGCTGGTGCTGCGCATCGCGAGTGCGCTGGCGTTTTTGTATCACGGGTCGGCGATTCTGTTCGGGGCGTTTGGCGGGCCGGGGCCGGCGGGATTCGCCGCGTATACGCATATGCCACTGATGGCGGCTTACCTTGCGGGGTTGGCGCAGATCGCCGGAGGGCTGGCGATGCTGACGGGCGTGTTTTTTCGAGTGGGCGCGGTGTGCATTATTATCGTGATGCTTGGGGCGATTTTCATGGTGCACCTGCCGCATGGATTTGATATTGCAAAGGGCGGATTGGAATATGCCCTGACGCAATTGCTGGTGGCGGTGGCGTTGATTTTGACGGGGCCGGGAGCGTATTCGCTGGCGGGGATGTTGCCGGTGGCGTTGCGGAAGTTGTGAGGAGCGAAACCAAGAGTTGTCCGCGGTTTCGTTTGCACCGTCGCATTTTGTAATCGGGCGCTCAAATTTCCCCTGCACAATTGAACAGCAGATTCCTCACCCCGCTGAAAGGCGGCGGGGTTCGGAATGACGTGGGATGTGTTCGGTGGCTGGGGAAATTGGCGGCGCGACAGACGAAGGGATTCGGAATGAGTCACTTGAACATTTTTGGTGAGGCGCAGGTACAAAACTAGCGGCTGAGGAATTTTTCGAGGTCGATGGCGGGGATGACGCCTTCGCGGACGATCTTCCAGGTGTCGTCACGGAGAACCACGATGGTGGAGACGAGGTCGGCGCCCAAGTCGCCGGCGTCGAGAACCAGAGGGAGTCGCGCGCCAAGCTGCTCCATGACCTGGGTGCTGCTGACACAAGAGGGATGGCCGGAAATATTGGCGCTGGTTCCGGTGATGGGGCCGCCGAATTCTTCGATAAGGGCCGAAATGACGGCGTTGCGCGGCCAGCGCAAGGCGATGCGTCCGGTATTGCCGGTGACTTTCAGCGGCAGGCGGTGAGCGGCGTCGACAACGATAGTGAGTGCGCCGGGCCAAAATTGTTGGGCCAGCCGCAGAAAATTTTCCGGGAGGTCGCGAGAGAGCAACATGGCCTGGTCGACGGAATTGACGAGGATGGGGAGAGCGCGGGCTTCCGGACGGCCCTTGACGCGGTAGATTTGATCCACGGCGGCGAGATTGAAAGGATCGGCGGCGAGTCCGTAGACCGTGTCGGTCGGCACGGCGATGACGCGGCCGCGCGTTAAAAATTCTGCCGCATAGCGCAGCACATTCGGTTCCGGGGATTGCGCGTTGATGCGCAACAATTCTGCAGGCAATTTATGGCCTTTGGGCGAAGTGCTGTTCACCCCACAGCGCTTCGCTGCGATTGCTGCGGGGACGCTACCATAGGCCCGGAGGCGACGCAATAAGTAGGAGGCGGCGCGGCGGGAATCGGTGCTACGCTTTCGGGCGATGGGGACCCCTCCGGAAGCGACACGTAATGCGCGGACACCACGTTCGCCTGCCGGGCGCGCGCCTGCGGGAGTATTGACCAGCCGCGACAACCTTTGGTTAAAGCAATTTCGCATGGCGCTGCGCGGAGGGATTCCGACGGAAGCGGGATTCGTGGGCGTGGAGGGCGTGCGGCTGGTGGAAGAGGCACTGCGCTCGGGGTGCCGCATCGACGCGGTGCTTTTTGGTGAGAGCGGAGAGCGCTACCGGGAAAGATTGGCACCGTTGATCGGGCGCCCGGAAATTGCGTTTCCAATTTTGCGGACGACGGACCGATTGTTTGAAGGATTGGCGGACACCGAGCACCCGCAGGGGGTGGCGGCGCTGGTAGAGCCGCGGGTAACGACGTTTGACGATTTGATGCGGGCGCCGGCGGAGGCTTGTTCCCCGCTAGTGGTGGTGCTCGTGGGAGTGCAGGATCCCGGAAATGTGGGAACAATCCTGCGAACGGCGGCGGCGTTTGGCGCGACGGGAGCGGCGATCGCGGCTTCGGGACAGAGTGGGACGGCGAGTCCATATTCGCCGAAAGCGTTACGCGCTTCGGCGGGAGCGGCGCTACACCTGGCGGTGTTGTCTGGCACCCCGCTGCCGATTTTGATCACGCAATTAAAAGCGGCAGGATTTCGGACGCTGGCGTCAAGCGTGCACGAACCGGAAACGGGCGAGCAACCGTTGCTGGCTCCCTGGGAAGTGGACTGGTGTAAAGCGTCGGCGTTGCTGGTGGGAAATGAAGGATCGGGGCTGCCGGTGGAAGTGGAACGCAGCGCGGATGCGCGTATACGAATACCGATGGCCAGCGGAGTGGAATCGCTGAACGCGGCGGCCGCCGCGGCGGTATTGTTTTACGAGGCGGCGCGGCAGCGCAACTCCGTGCGCACCCGGAACATCCAAGAGCCGTGAGCCTGTTCAACAAAATACCACTGGGGCCGGGGGGAAATGCGCTGGAGCCGGACGTTCCGGCGGCGCACCAGCCGCTAGCGGAGCGCATGCGGCCGCGCACGCTGGATGAATTCATCGGGCAAGAGAAATTGCTGGGGCCGGGCAAGCCGCTTCGAACACAAATAGAGAACGATGACATTGGGTCGATGCTGCTGTGGGGCCCGCCGGGGTGCGGAAAAACTACGCTGGCGCGATTGATTGCGCGCCTGACCAGCTCGGAATTTGTAGCCTTCAGCGCAGTGCTGGCGGGGATCAAGGAAATAAAGGAAGTGATGGCGGTGGCGGAGCGCAAATCGCGTTCCGGCAATCGCACGATTGTGTTTGTGGACGAAGTGCACCGGTTCAACAAGGCGCAGCAGGATGCGTTTTTGCC
>JBBSFG010000220.1:0-6983 GCA_038238965.1 Candidatus Acidiferrales bacterium
ACTGTGCTCCATCATCGAATCATTGTGGCCCAACCAGTTGCCAGAGGATCTGAGCCGCGGCGCGCTGAAGGCGCTGGAGTTCGAACGCAACGCGAAAACGGCCGCTTCGCTGGCCGCGTTTATCGACTCATTGAGCGGCATCGCACTGATGCGCGCGGACTTTTCCGGCTTTGAAGCGATGCTCCTGGCGCTGGAGCTTGCGCCGCCGGACCGCCAGCATTCTCATCTGGCCGCGTTGGCGAAACGGTTGATGGCGCAGGATCGTTGGCTGCTCCCGATGGATGCTGCGCTGGCGAATCGCGCTCTGGACCCGGCACTGCCGAGATTGCTGGCGCGCGACCCGGATCGATTGCTGGACCGCTTGACGATATTGCTTGCCGAGCCGCGCGGCCTGGAGATGCTGCCGGCCATGGCGCGGCTGATTCGCGCGATCGGGGTGCCGGTACTGAGCGTGCTGGAAACGCGTTTGTATGAGGCGCGGCCGCAACGAGTGACTGCCGCGATCCGGATGCTAGCGGCCGCGGACTCGGACCGTTTGTTGCGGGGCTTCACGCGCGCGCTGAGCGGCTGGGAGTGGAACATGCAGGACCTGGCGGTGAGCGAATTGTCGCGGCCCGCCAACGCCAACAGCGCCCAGACCGCGGCGTTTCTTTTTGCCAGCGTGTTAAACAGCGCGCACCCAATGGTGGTGCCGATGATGATCGATCAAATCGGTCTCGCCGGAGAACGCTCCGCGATTCCTCAATTGATGGAGATTGCGTCGGGCGAGAACGCCATTTTGCGAGACCAATTTGTGCGTATCAAAGCCATCGAAGCGCTGGGCCGCATCCGCGCGATCGAAGCGATCGAGTTATTGCATTCGCTGGCGGAACGGCGCAGCGGAATTGCGTATGCGGAGCCTTCCGGCTTGCGCGCCGCAGCACAGGACGCGGTGGCTTTGATTGAGGACCGGCCCACGTCCGCTTCAGTGCGCGCAACATTTGATACGCCGGATGCCAACACGGCGTTATTTTCAGCACCACGGCGCTACATGCGCGTGCCACTGGACGCGCCGCTACGCGCACAGGTAGGCGGGCAATCCGCCGGAGCACAGGCCAGCCTGGCGCGGGTGAAAACCATCAGCCTGGGCGGCGCATACCTGGAATGCCCCAGGAAATTTGAAGTGGGCGACTCCCTGAATCTGCAAGTAAGTTCCGGGTGGCGCAAGATTCATTGCACCGCGATCGTGCGCAATACCGCTCCCGGCGGGGGCGGCGTGGAATTCGTGCACATGAAGGACGAGGATCGCACCAAATTGCGTAAATTGGTTTTGCGCAACCTGCCTGGCTAGAACGCTTTCCTTAACTGAAAAAAAACGTCGGAGGAGTCTAGTGTCTGACGAGAATGGCGAGCATATCCTGCGCGGCGTGCGAAATCATGCCGGGGCGGACGGTTCTGCGCCAATAGGCCAAAGCGCCGAGCATGGCGCCGAGTGCGGCGATTTGTATGGCGTGCCGCCAGCCTTGATAGGCGTGAGCGGCTCCGAAAGCCGCGGCGGAAAGTGCGATACCTAAGGCGGCGCTCTTTGTGAAGGCCATGAATTGGCGCTGCAGGTAGCCGCGATAAAGACCTTCCTCGCAAATACCGGCGGTCAGCGAAACCAACATCCACATTGAAATTTCGGCGCGCCCATGCGGGAAAAGAAATGCCGTGGAGGCGTCAGGACCATGGTTATGACCGCCAAGGACCGACAGAACAATGATTGAAACGATTAAGAATACCAGCCCGATTCCTGCATCGGTGAAAACTTGACGGAGGGAACGCCAGCGCTCGCCAAAAACGGCAGTCAGTGGCGAACCGTGCAAACGCACGCCGGCGATCACTAGAGCCAGGACGAGCCATTCAACAAGGATAGTGCGCTCGTACATGCGCAGCCGGCCAGCATGGTCCGCGGCGTGCATTTGCGCGGTACGAAGTTGCGCGGAATAGGCAAGAGCCGCCTCTACTGCAAGGACGATTACGGTGTGCAATGGATTGGCAATGCGATTGAACTGGCGTGGTGCTGGTTCAGCCAGGGCGGCTGTGGCCATGAAACTCCTTTGGATTAGCGTGGCGAAACTCGACCACTCTTCCCGGACAGGGCGCTCAAGTAGCTGACTGTCGCTCCGTCACTAGCTTCGGACGCAGGAAAACCGGAAGGGTTAAGAATATTGGGTATCAATCTACAGGAAATTTGTTATGGTGATGCGTGAAATGCAGTATCGACGGCGTAGTCCCTGACGGGGGTACAGTGTGCCGTCCCTCCTGGCCGGTCAACGAGAGGTGCGAATGCTGTTTGCTATCGCTGGTATTCTGCTGATCGTGGGACTTCTAGGTTTTGCCGCTTTCCTGGTTGGCAAAGAACAATTAAATTCCCTGCGGCGCGACGAAGAGGTGCTGGGGCGGCCGCTTCCCAAGGCGAATATGCATTGAGGTTTGCCGGCGGCAGATTATGGGCCCACCGAAGCCACTCGCTAGAATGGAAAAAATGGTCAAAGCAATGGTGGTGTTCGCGGCGGCGACCCTGGCGCTGCTATTAAGCGTTACCGGCGCAGCGCGGGGGGCGGACGAACCGCGGCAGATTGCCGTAGAAACCGCGAAAGCGCGTTCAGATCCGAACGCGTTGGTGCGCGAGGTGCTGCAGCATGAAATCCTTGCGCAAGCGGACGACCATGCCCTGTGGTGTTACCGGAAGCTTGAAGATAAAGATGGAAAGGTTCAGTTGTTTTCTTCCTGCCAGACCAACGGGGCGGAAATCAACCGACTGCTGGCGGTAAACGGCAAACCACTCACACTCCTGCAAAACGAGGCGGAAGAACAACGCATCGAAAAGTTGCTGGCAAATCGCGATTTGTTGAGAAAGCGGCAGCAGCAACAAGATGATGACGCCAGACAAGCTACAAACATCCTGAAAATTTTCCCGGAGGCCTTTTTGTTCCAGCAGGAAAGGAACGACGGCGAGCGAATCACTTTGAACTTTTCGCCTAACCCGGATTTCCACCCGTCGGGATTCGCAGCACAGGTTTTGCACCATATGAAAGGAACGCTGACCCTGGACCTGAAGCAAAAGAGGCTGGTGGAAATCAGCGGCAAGCTGGACAGCGAGGTAAAGTTTCTGGGCGGACTGCTCGGACACCTTGACCAGGGCGGAACTTTTTATGTAAAGCAGCAGGAGGTCGCCCCGGGATATTGGGAATTGACCACCATGGACGTGCGCATGGATGGGCGCGCGCTGCTGTTTAAAACTATCGCCGTACGCACCAAGGAAATTGACACCGATTTTCATCGCGTGCCGCCTGCTACGTCTATCCAGCAGGTTGCGATGCTGACCAGCGAACACGCGGCTGAAGAGTCCATGAGAAAGTAATTGACGTTTCAACTTCAGTCGCGGAACGCAATTATTCGCCTCCGCTAAGCGGCCGTAAACTCCCGAGCGATATTTCCCCGAGAAACCACACGCATATTTTTTGGCTGCCGCCCGCCGCTGCTAAACTACGATCAAGGTTATGAAGCGGACGGAGAAGCAATGACCACCGACAACTGGATCACCGTCGCGGGATCGCTGGGCGGATTTTGCACTACGGTCGCATTTGTGCCGCAAGTATTGAAAATATGGAAGCAAGGCGGCCGGGATCTGTCTTACGGAATGCTGTCGCTTTATCTCTTCGGAGTGATTCTGTGGCTGGCTTATGGAATTTTGCTGCGCGCCCAGGCAATTATCCTCACGAATTTCGCCACCGCCATTCTGATCGCTATCGCCACGGCTCTGAAAGCGTGGACCGCGAAGCGAGACGCCGGCAAAGCAATGATGGCAACCCCGCCGGGCATGGATAAAGCGGTCTGAAGGCTGGGCCAGCCGGACGCCATGCTATAAGATAAGTACACGGTTACCCGGACGTAACAGGAGAGCGAATGACGGTGGTGGCCATCACGATGGCGATTCTGGTGGTTGCGCTGGTGGCGTGGCAGATGCTGCAAGGCACGCACAGCCAGCGGAAGAGCGACGCGCTGGAATCGCAGATGAGTGAATTGCGCCGCGACCTGCAAACCATTGCCACTGCGCAAGCGCAAAGCAGCGGGCAAATTGCGACCATCGGGCAAAGCGTGTCGCAGCGCCTCGAAAGCGTGACCAAGGCGCTGCAGGACGGCGTGTCAAACTCCGCGCAAATCGCCACTCAGGGCCAGACGGCCATTGCCACGGAGCTGAAAAATACCCGCGAGCAGATGGGGCAAATCCAGAAGCAGTTGGGCGAATTCCAGGAATTGGGCCGCAACGTTTCGTCCGCGACGAAGTCGCTGGAGGAGATTCTGGGCGGTGCCAAAAGCCGCGGCCTGCTTGGCGAAGTGACGCTGGAGCGGTTGCTGGAAGATTGCCTACCGCCTTCGCAGTTTGCGTCGCAGCATCGATTTTCTTCCGGAGAAACCGCCGACGCGGTGATCTTTTTGCGCGACAACAAGCTGATGGCCATCGACTCGAAATTTCCCCTGGATGCTTTCCGGCGGATCGCCACCAACGGCGATGACGCCAGAAAACAATTCGCCAGCGCGGTGAAAGGCCACGCCGACAGCATCTCCAGAAAATATATCGTGCCGGGGGAAGGCACGCTGGATCTGGCGCTAATGTTTGTGCCCTCGGAAAGCGTCTATTACGAACTGCTGATGCTGGCGGACGCCAAGGGCCAGCAACTGGACAGCTATTGCCGCAGCAAAAAGGTGATTGCCGTTTCGCCCAACACGCTCTACGCGCACCTGTGCGTGATCGCCATGGGCCTGCGCGGCATGCAGATCGAAGAAAACGCCACGCGGCTTTTTTCGAGTTTGTCGGGGATGCACAAGCAGATGGAAACGTTCACGGAAGTATTCGAGAAGTTGGGCACGCACATCAAGAACTCGCAGCAGGCCTACACCGACGCGGACAAGCGGCTGGAGAAAACGCAGAACACTCTGGATAACCTGCTGGGGACCAGCTCCACACAGGCGGCGCTGGAAGTGCAGGGTACGCTGGCGCTGCCGATCGATTCCACGACCGAAACCGCGGCGAAGAAAAGCGCGTAATTGCGGATTTTGCCAGGACTGCAAAACGATCTAAAAATCAAGAGAAGAGAGATTGCTCCCCTGCGCGCGCCAACTGCGTCGGTGTGCTCAGGTCGGCATGACCATATCTTGCATGCTTGCGAACATCTCGAAAAACGACTACGGCGCTGGGTGTGCGGTTATGGGCGTCAAGCGGATGGAAATCAAGAATCTGCCGCGGCGGCGACCGATAACTTCGAAACGCGCGGCGTTTTCAGGACCTCCCGACGAGGAATGGCGGACGGTATTTCCGCCGGCCAGTTCGGCAATGTCGGGCGCGAGATTTGTGGCGTCCAGAGAGATTCTTGCCGTGGTGCCGCTGACCGTGACGGTGAGCCGGCGATGCTCACCGGGAGCGAGCGCGGAAGAATCGGCGTGCAGTTCCAAGCTGAGAAAGATCATCGAGAAAGTTGGGAACGTGTTCCTGCCGCAGGTGATCTGCACGGGCGCGATGCCTGGCTCGAGGTCGTCAGGGGGCAGAACCACCAGCGAGGTCGGCGACGCGGCCAGCACAATGGCAGGGTGGCCGGCGATGGTTACGGTGTTGGCGTCGGCATCGCCGCAGAAACCGTGGCCGAGAATGTCGAAACGGTCGCTGAGTGAGGCGATGCGCGGAACGGCCTTCACCTCAACTTTGGAAAGTTCCGCATCCGCCGGAGAAAGAACCACGGTGGCGACTCGCCCGGGTCGTCCCTCGATCGAGCCGAAAATCACTCCGGGGTTAAGCGGGGTGACAAACATGGCGCGGCCGGTCTTGTCGGTGGTGAGGTGGTCGCCATTGGAAAAATTTACGGTGACGCCGGGAGTCAGCCGCCCATTTACATCGAGCACCGCTAGCGTGGTTCGCTCACCGGAGACGATGCGGCGTGGAAGCAGCAGGATCCGCGCGGCTTTAGGTGCGGGAGGCTCCTGAGGATACGCGGCGGTCGCGAAGAGAAATACACAGAACCCCGCCAGGAGCAGGGCGCGGTCGCGCGAGGGCATGCTGGAATTGTAGATGACCCACAGGGAAAGAAGAAGGCGGGAATCGCTGGAGGGGTACTGCGTATCCACTTTTCAAGACGATTGCTGGGCCGGCATTTCTTTATTTTCGCGGTTTTGATGCGGGAGAAACAAACCGGTACGTTTCCCTGACCGCTTCGGCAAGCTTTCCTCTTCTCGCCAGGTCCTCCAACCTCTTGTACAACTCGGTCTGGTGCCCCTTGTCTTTCTTTCCTACGCCGACGACGGAGACGGTAAGGATATCGTCGAAAACTCTGTAGACAATTCTGTATTCCCCAATGTGAAAGCTTCGGAATCCTTCCAGGACTCCGGTCAAAGGCTCGGAGCATGTGGCGGGATTTACGTGTATTTTTTTCTGAAACTCCCTCTTCATGGAATTTCGGATGTTTTTAGGGAGCTCCCTGATATTTTCAAGCGCTTCATCGGTGAACTTTGAGCGATACAACTATTCCTCCCCGAACGCCTCCTCGAAAGAATGCAGCTTGCCACGCCGGGTGTTCTCCTCAAGGGTTTCGATGGAGCCGAGGATCTGATTGAAGAGTTTTTGGTCCGAAGTGATCTCGAGCGTGGCGAGAACAGATCGCAAGCGCCGAAGCAATTCTTCGAAATACTTCTTGTCCACCAACAGCTTTTCGTCGTCTTCATGGGCGGCGGAAATGAGCACCACGTTGACGCCCTTGGCCATGCGAAGCGTGGCACTCTGCTTCTGCCTCAGCTGCGACCGGTTAACGGTGTGCTTTTCGGGACGGGTTAATACGCGCATGGTCATGGTATCGAGCTCCATGTACAAGTTATAAGTACGATCTGTACATACTCAGTGTACAGTCGAGCGAGATAGATGTCCAGTGCGCGAATTTCCCCGCCCGGCCCACCCCGCCCTGTAGCTAAAA
>JBBSFG010000221.1:0-6975 GCA_038238965.1 Candidatus Acidiferrales bacterium
GGCGCCGCCACGCTTCGCGGGCGAGCCGTGGCGATTGTGGAAGGCACAGCGCCATTGTGGAGCGTGGTGGCCGCCAACCGGCGCGCTTTGCAAATAGGGGTTGAGCCGGGAATGGCGAAATCGCAAGCGGCGCAATTTACCGCGGTGGAAATTCGCCACCGTTCGCCCGCACAGGAAAAAGCGGCGCATGAAGCGCTGCTGGACCTGGGTTGGTCGATTTCGCCGCGCGTGGAAGATACCGCGCCGGACACGATTGTGGCCGACCTCGCAGGGCTCGGCTCCTTGTTTGGCGGGGCGGAAAAAATCGCCCGGGAGCTTTCGAAACGCGGGGACAGTCTGGGTTTTCGCGCGCGCATCGCCGTCGCGGAAGGCATAGAAGCGGCCATTCTGGCGTCGCGCGGGTTGCCGGGCGTGACGTTGATCCCGCCGGGCGAAGAAGCGAAATGCCTGAGTGCTTTGCCGGTGAGCACGCTGCTGCCGCCACTGGAAATTCTGGAAACGCTGGCTCGCTGGGGCGTGGAAACCTGCGGCGTGCTGGCGGCGTTGCCGGTCATCCAGCTTTCCGAGCGCCTGGGGCAGGAAGGCGTGCGCCTGCACACGCTGGCGCGAGGGGCATGCGAACGTTCGCTGGTGCTTGCCAAACCTTCGATTTATTTTCAGGAAGAAATGGAGCTGGACGATGCGGTGGTGGAACTGGAATCGCTCAGTTTTCTTCTGGGCCGGTTGCTGGATCAATTGTGCGAACGCCTGTCGGCGCGTTCCTTGTCGGCGCGGGCCATTCACATGGAATTCGAACTGGAACGCGCGTTTGAAAAAGAGCTGCAACGTTCGGCGTCCGCGAGCCAGCAGAAACTGATTCTCCGCAAATTTGAAAAGACGCTGACGCTTCCCGTTCCCATGCGCGATTCCAAGCTGCTGCTGAAATTGGCGCGCCTGCGATTGCAATCCGACCCGCCGCCGGCGGCCATTATCAAGATGACGCTGTCGGCGGAGCCGGACCGGCCGCGCAGCACGCAACGCGGATTATTTCTTCCCGCTTCGCCGGAGCCGGAAAAACTGGAACTGACCATGGCGCGGCTGGCGAACCTGGTGGGCGATGGAAATGTCGGCTCGCCGCAATTGATGGATACACACCGGCCGGATGCCATTCGCATCGATCGGTTTCGACTGGCCCGGGAAATCGGCGGTAGCGGAAAGAAAAAGCAGGGCAGCGCGGCGGAGAAAAGTTTTTTGGCGTCGCCAACCACGAAGCCGGCCAATGGTTTCCGTTTTTTTCGTCCGGGGATTCCAGTGCGCGTGGAATTGCGCGATGGACTGCCGGCGCGGATATTTTTTCAAGGGCTGCGCGGAGAAGTTGCCGCGGCTTCCGGACCTTGGCGCACCTCCGGAGAGTGGTGGCAGGATGCGTGGGACCAGGCCGAATGGGACGTGGAAATTAATTTTTCGAGCGCGCCGCAAAAAACCATCAAGCCTGCTTATCCCGCCAACGCGCGCGGCCTTTACCTGCTGTATTACGACGCGCAACAACGCGGCTGGTTTCTGCGGGGCATGTACGATTGAAATACACGGAATTGCATGCGCGTTCCGCGTTCAGCTTTCTTGCCGGGGCATCTTTGCCGGAAGAATTTGCCGGGGTGTGCGCCGAACGAGGCATGGAGGCGATGGCGGTGCTGGACCGCGACGGCATGTATGGCGCGCCGCGTTTTTATATGGCCGCGCAGAAATCAAGTATTCGCGCGCTGGTCGGCGCGGAAGTTACCTCCGAAGAAGGCTGGCGGTACGCGTTGCTGGTGGAATCGGCCAACGGGTATCGAAATATTTGCCGGCTGATCACCGGCATGAAACTGCGGGCGCGCAAAGGGGATGGCCGGATTTCGCGCGCGGAATTAAAAGCCCAATTGGGAAACGACGCGGCGGGCTTGATCTGCCTTACGGGAGGAGATGAGGGCCCGCTGGCGCACGCGTTGGCTTTCGGCGGAATGCCGGCGGCGATGCGGAGTGTTCAGCAACTTTGCGAACTATTTGGAAAACGCAACGTGTACGTGGAATTGCAGCGGCATTATTGCCGGGATGAAGAGGTTCGCAATCAGCGCGCTCTGGAGATCGCGCGAAACTTAAATCTGCCGGTGCTGGCGACCAACGGTGTGTGCCACGCTTTGCCGGAGCAGCGTGAATTGCTGGACGTATTTTCGTGCGTGCGCCATCACCGTACGCTGGCGACTGCCGGGCGGCTGCTGGCGCGCAACGCCGAACGGCACCTGAAATCTCCCACGGAAATGGAAAAGCTGTTCGCGGATATTCCGGAAGCGCTGGCGAACACGCAGGAAGTGGCGGCGCGGCTGCAATTTACTCTGCACGATCTGAGCTACAGTTTCCCGATTTATCCCGTGCCGGACGGCCGGTCGCAAATGCAATTTTTGCGCGACCGCACTTACGACGGCATGCTGCACCGCTATGGAACGGATAATGAGCGCGCGCGGCGACAGATTGAGCACGAGCTGGCGGTGATCGAAAAACTCGATCTGGCCGGATATTTCCTGATCGTCTGGGACATTATCCGTTTTTGCGGGGAGCAAAATATTCTGGTGCAGGGGCGCGGTTCAGCGGCGAACAGCGCGGTTTGCTATGCGCTGGGAATTACGGCCGTCGATCCGGTGGGCATGGAATTATTGTTTGAGCGATTTTTATCCGAAGAGCGCGGCGAATGGCCGGACATCGATCTCGATCTGCCCAGCGGCGACCAGCGCGAGCGCGCCATTCAATATGTGTACGAGCGCTATGGAAAATTCGGCGCGGCCATGACCGCCAACGTGATTACCTACCGGGGGCGCTCCGCCGCGCGCGAAATCGGAAAAGCGTTTGCGTTCGATGCGGAAGTGCTGAACCGGCTGACCACGCTGGTGGGCGCGTGGGAATACAAGGACGCCAACGACACGCTGGAGCGGCAGTTTCGCGATGCCGGGCTGGATTTGCAGCACCCGCAGATTCGCAAATTTTGCGAGCTGTGTTTGCGCTTTCAGGATCTGCCGCGCCACCTGGGGCAACATTCCGGCGGCATGGTGGTGTGCCGGGGGCAGCTGGATTCCGTGGTGCCGTTGGAGCCGGCCACCATGCCCGGACGCGTGGTGGTGCAATGGGATAAAGACGATTGCGCGGACATGGGCATCGTGAAAATCGATCTGCTGGGACTGGGCATGATGGCGGTGCTGGAGGATTCGCTGAAAATTATTCGCGAGGACTACGGCGAAGAAGTGGATTTGAGCCGGCTGCCCGCCAACGATCCGCTGGTTTATAAGACTTTGCAGAAAGCGGACACCGTGGGCATGTTTCAGATTGAAAGTCGCGCGCAGATGTCTTGCCTGCCGCGCCTGCACCCGGTGTGTTTCTACGACATTGTCGTGCAGGTGGCGATTATCCGGCCGGGGCCGATTGTTGGGCAGATGGTGAATCCCTATTTGAAGCGGCGGCAGGGGCGCGAGGCGGTGAATTGCCTGCACCCGTCGCTGGAGCCGGTGCTGGCGCGCACGCTGGGCGTGCCACTTTTTCAGGAGCAACTGTTGCGCATTGCCATGATTGCGGCAGGCTTCAGCGGCGGCGAAGCGGAAGAGTTGCGGCGCGCCTTTGGTTTCAAGCGCTCTGAAAAACGTATGAAGGAGGTGGAGCACAAACTGCGGCGAGGGATGAATCACAAGGGCATCACCGGCGAGACACAGGAAATTATTATTCGCGCGATTACTTCGTTTGCGCTGTATGGATTTCCGGAGTCGCACGCGGCCAGTTTTGCGTTGCTGGCGTATGCCAGCGCGTATTTGAAATGCCATTATCTCGCGGCATTTACCGCGGCAATGCTCAACAATCAGCCCATGGGGTTTTATCAGCCGCCCTCGCTGGTTACCGATGCGCAGCGGCACGGCTTGCGCGTGCGGCCCATCGATATCACGTGTTCGGACTGGCTTTGCAGGTTGGAAAAGATCGATGAACAATTTGCCGTGCGGCTGGGGTTGCGTTATGTGAAAGGCTTACGCGCGGAGATTGGCGCTGAAATTGTTAAAGAGCGCGACCTTGGTGCTTTTACTTCGCTGGACGATTTGAAACGCCGTGTGCCGCGGATTCAGAAAGGGGAATTGGCGGTGCTGGCGGAGGTGGGGGCTTTGAACCGGCTGGGGAACCAGCGCGGGTTTCATCGCCGCAGCGCTTTGTGGCAGGTGGAGAGGACGGCGCGGGCTGCGGGGCCTTTGTATGAATATTGCGATGATGCGAACGAAAGAGTATTTGCTGAAACGGAATTGGAAAAACCGGAGACAGCCAGTTCGCCGCTGGAGGCGATGACCGCGGAAGAAAGGCTGGTGGCCGATTATCGTGGAACGGGGATGACCGTGGGGCCGCACCCCATGGCGTATCATCGCGCGGAACTGCAAAAAATGGGCGTTCGCTGCGCGGCCGAATTGGCGCGCTTGCCGGACGGCATGCAGGTGACGATTGCCGGCGGCGTGATTGCGCGGCAGCGTCCCGGGACCGCCAAAGGGTTTGTGTTTTTGAGCCTGGAGGATGAAACGGGTATCGCCAATGCGATTATCACGCCGCAGCTATTTGAAGAATGCCACGTGGTGGTGGTGTACCAGCAATTTCTGCTGATTGAAGGGCAATTGCAGAATCAAGATAACGTGGTGTCGGTGAAATCGCGGCGCATACAGCGGCTGACGATTACCAGCGCGCCGACGTCGTCGCATGATTTCCACTAGCGCGAGGCGCCGGCGATAGTGCCGACGGTAAAGCCTAAAATAATAAAAGGACCGCAGCCTGGTGAAACATCATCTAATCAGCGTGAAATCCAAAAGAAAGCAAAAACCTGCACCCCGGCGCGAGTCCGCTCGCGGAAAAGCCGGCCGTTCGCAGAGTGTCGCTACGAGCGCGGCAAATTCCGGGCAGGAAATACCGCGCAACGTCGCGAGCGCCACCCTGGATGTCGATGGCGGGCCGGTTACTCTCACCAATCTGCAAAAGATTTTCTTCCCAAGGCTGGGCCTGACCAAGCGGGACCTGCTGCAATACTATCTGGACGTTTCTCCGTGGCTTTTGCCGCACCTGAAAAATCGCGCCATGGTTATGAAGCGCTATCCCAACGGGATCGATGGCGAATTCTTTTTCATGAAACGCGCGCCTTCGCCGCGGCCCCCGTCAATTCCCATCTGCGACATCGAGCACGGCTCCGGAAATGTCATTGGCTTTCCGGTGATCCAACATTTGTCATCGCTGCTGTGGGTGGTGAACCTCGGGTGCATCGATCTGAATCCGTGGTACGCACGCTGCGACGATGTGGACCGGCCGGATTATCTGCATTTCGATCTGGATCCGGTGGTGGGCGCGTCTTTTCAGCGCGTGCTGGAGACGGCGCTGATCGTGCGAGACGCTTTGGATTCCATCAAGATCAAAAACTATGCCAAGACCACCGGATCGCGCGGGATTCATGTTTACGTAGCTATCGAGCGCGGGCCAACGCAAAAACAGGTGTGGGCGTTTGCCAAGGCACTGGCAAAAGAACTGGAATCGCGGCACCCCAAAATAATTACCGCCGAATATCGCGTGGCCAAGCGCCCGCGCGGCCGCGTGCTGGTGGACTACAATCAAAACGCGTGGAACCGGACGCTGGCTTCCGTTTATTCGGTGCGGCCCAAGCCGGCCGCGACGGTTTCCACGCCGGTGAGCTGGGCAGACGTAGAGCGCGGCGTGCGTATCGAAGACTTCACGGTGAAGAATGTTCCGGCGCGGCTTAAAAAACTTGGCGATCTGTGGAAGCCGCTGCTGGCGGAAAGCGGCCGCGTGAACCTGAAAGCATTTTTATGACGCTGCCGCTGAACAAAAAATATGCGCCCATGGAGGCCGACCCGGCCAGCGATCTTCCAGCAGGACCGGAGTGGCAATATGAGCCGAAGTGGGACGGCTTCCGGTGCCTGGCGTTTCGCGACGGCGCTCGTATCGATCTGCAATCCAAGTCGGGCAAGCCGCTGACGCGCTATTTTCCCGAGTTGGCGACGGCGTTGCTGGCGCTGAAACCCAAACAATTTGTTCTGGACGGTGAGATCGTGATTCCCGTCGACGGCCATCTTTCGTTCGACGAGCTGCTGATGCGTATCCATCCCGCCGCCAGCCGTGTGTTGAAATTGAGCCAGGAGCATCCCGGCGTGTTCATCGTTTTCGATTTGCTGGTGGACGAAAAAGGAAAATCGCTGGTAAAGCTGCCGCTGGAAAAGCGGCGGGAAAAACTGAAGCGGCTGGCGATGTCGTATTTCGCGGAGAACGCGTCGATCAGCCTCTCTCCGGTTACCAGCGATTTATCGCAGGCGCGCAAATGGTTTCACATGGGCGTGGGGTTGGATGGAATTGTTGCCAAGCGCAAGCATTTGCCGTATCAGACCGGCGAGCGCACCGGCATGCAGAAAATCAAGAAGCAGCGCACCGCCGATTGTGTCGTCGGCGGATTCCGTTATCTGGAGAAGAAGCCATTGGTAGGTTCTCTGCTGCTAGGCCTTTATAACTCGGAAGGGTTCTTGGATCACGTGGGGTTCAGCTCGTCGATTCAGGACGACGAGCGTCTGGCGTTGACCAAGAAATTGGAGAAAATAATCAAGCCACCGGGATTCACGGGCAAAGCTCCCGGCGGACCGAGCCGCTGGAGCACCAAGCATTCGATGGAGTGGCAGCCGCTGGATCCGAAGCTGGTGGTCGAAGTGCAATTCGATCACTTTACCGGTGGCAGATTTCGCCACGGGACGCGATTTCTGCGCTGGCGGCCGGAGAAAGCGCCGCGTGAATGCACCATGAAGCAAGTGAAATGCGAAAATAAATCGGCGCTGGGATTGCTGTAGTTTTCCGGCGGATTATCATCCATGGCAAGCGTACAAAGAGACCAAGCTACGCGCGCGAAATCCAATCGCGCAAAACGGACGCAGTCGCAACCGTCGGAGAGGCTGCCAC
>JBBSFG010000222.1:0-6890 GCA_038238965.1 Candidatus Acidiferrales bacterium
ATTCTCGCGGCTCTTTCCCACCGCTTCCGCCAGCGAAGCATCCCGCATCCACAAGGAAATCTCGTGCGCCTTGCGGCTGTGCGACAGCACGATGGCCAGCGCCGTTCCCCAACTGCCTCCGCCAAGGATGGCGATCTGGGTCATTCCGGTTTGCCGTCTTTGCTGAAGGTAAATTTCGGCTCCACGCCTTCCACCAGCCGCTGCAGATTCGCGTCGTGTTTGTAGATAATCAGCAGCGCTGCCGCCATGGTGCCAAAAATAATCGCCGTCGGCGGAGCGTGGTGCGGCGCCCACAAAAAATAAATCAGCAACGGCATCGCTGCCGCTGCCGCCACCGAACCTAGCGACACATACTTCCAGTACGCCGCCACCAATCCAAACAACGCCAGCGCTGAAAGTGCCGCGGGCGCGCACAGTGCCAGAAAAACTCCCAGCGCGGTAGCCACGCCTTTTCCGCCTTCGAATCCCAGCCACACCGGAAAGCAATGCCCCAGCAACACAGCCAGGCCCGCGATCATCATCCACGTCGCGCTTTCATTCGAATAACGGCCCGCCAGCCACACCGCCGCGAATCCCTTTCCCGTATCGAGTGCCAAGGTCAAAATTCCCGCGGCGGGACCCGCCACTCGCGTCACATTGGCCGCACCGATATTTCCGCTCCCGGCTTTGCGAATGTCCTCGCGCCCAAAAAATCGCGTGACCAGCAGGCCCCAGGGAATCGACCCCAGCAAATAAGCCCCCGCCGCAATTCCCAGCAGTGCGATCGGAATCTCAGGCATAGTTTTTCAGGCGTTCGCCGCCATCGCGAACCGGAACGAAGCCAGCGTAGTGTATTTCGACCCGCCCGGCCCCAACCGGCTTTCCATCAGATGGAATTCTTCCGCCACTAGCGAGCCAAAGTCGTCTCCTTCGCATTCGCGCACCGCGGCACGAATGGCCGTCATCGCGTTGCTGTTCTTGCATCGTGCCAGCGTAAGGTGCGGCAAGAAAACACGTTCCTCTGCGTGAATCCCCAATCGCTCCAGCCGTCGATCCATCTGTGTGGCCAGCAGTTTCAAAGAATTCGACGCCTCCATCGTGACCCACAATACCCCGCCGCGTTTCGCGTTTGCCGCGAATCCCAGGCCGCGAAAAGTCGCGTTCACCGCGCCGTCCGGGCGCACGCCTCGCAGCTCTTCCATGACTCCCGCCAGCTCTTCACTGGAAGCCTTGCCGATAAATTTCAGCGTGACGTGGAAATTTTCCGGACGCACCCAGCGCAGCTCCGCGCTTCCGGCACGCAAATCTTTCGGCACCTTCTTCTGGATCTGCTTTTGCGCCGCCGCCAAGTTCTCTCGCACTGCTTCCGGTATTTCCAGCGCCACGAATAAGCGCATGTCCACGCCTCTAGCAAAAATCTACCGTTTCGAGCCCCGCCCGGTTCCCTTGGAAGATAGTTTGGCGTCCCCGCTATTGTAAAGAAAATGCATGCGCACCATATCCAGCGCCACTTGTGAAGCCTGGAAGCGAATCGACTCGCGATCGCCCGGCAGCGTCACGACGCGCTCCGCCACGCCGCCGCTGTGCGCCAGCGCGATGTGTACCGTACCCACCGGTTTTTCTTCGCTGCCTCCGCCTGGTCCCGCAATTCCCGTCACGCCCACTCCCAGTGCGCTGCCCACCCGCCGCCGGATTCCCTCGGCCAGCGCCGCGGCCACTTCAGGGCTCACCGCCCCTTTCGCGGCAATCAATTCCGGCGGCACGTCCGCCCACGCCGTTTTGCGCTCATTGCTGTAGCACACCACGCCGCCCAGAAAATAACTGGAGCTTCCCGCCGTGCTGGTCAGCCGTTGCGCCAGCAACCCGCCCGTGCAACTTTCCGCCACCGCGATGGTCGCATGATTCAGCGCCAGTTCGCGCGCCACCACTTCGTGCAACGGCTCTCCGTTGCGCGAAAAAATCCGGTCTGTCAGCGCAATATCAAATCCGCGCTCGATTTCATCCAGAGTTTTCGCCGCTTGCGTCGGCTGGTCGCTCCACAGCCGCAGGTGAATCTGAATTTCGCCCGGCGCCGCCAGCACCGTGGTCATCACCTCTTCGTACCGTTTGTAAATCGGTGCGATAAGCTGCTCGACGTGCGATTCTCCCAGCCCCGTAACGCGCAGCTCGCGGTGAAGCAGCCGCACGCCCGTGGCCCGGCGCGCCAGTCGCGGCGCAATCGCCGCTTCAAAAATTCCGCGCATCTCCCGCGGAGGACCCGGCAGCAACACGATTACGCGGTCGCCATTTTCAATCCACAGGCCCGGCGCGGTCCCCCGCGGATTGTCCAGCGCTTCCGCGCCTTCCGGCACCATCGCCTGGCGCACATTTATCTCCGGCATTTCGCGCCGGAAACTGCGAAAGCGCGCCTCGATCGCATGTAGTATGCGATCGTCCCGCTGCAGTTTGCGTCCCAGCAGCTCGGCTACGGTTTCGCGAGTCAGGTCGTCGGCCGTCGGTCCCAGCCCGCCGCAGGAAATCACCAGCTCCACCCGCTTCATCGCTCCCGCGAACCCGTCCCGCAAATCTCCGGGGTTGTCGCCCACCACCGTCTTGCGCACCACTTCGATTCCAAGTTTGTTCAACTCCGCCGTTAGGAAAAGGGAATTGGTGTCCAGGCGATCCGGAGTAAGCAGCTCGGACCCCACCGCGATGATTTCAGCCTTCATTTATTTTGGTTATCCGTTTAACGGCAAGCCGCGAACTTCCCAGTCCAGAGTGAAGAGCGCATTGGTGGTGGCCACGATGGCGCGCCCGGAAGGCTGCAGCGCCACGCCCACAATTCCGGAGCCGCTCAGCGCCACTTCCGCTTTTCCCTGCGGGCTGATGCGCACGACTCCGCGGTGGCCTGCGTGGCACGCGGCCACATACAGGTTCCCGTCGCGATCAAATGCCAGTCCCTGCGGCCGCCCGAGTCCGCGAAAAAACACTTCCACCTCGCCGCCCTTTGATACGCGATACACCCGGTCAAAACTCGAAGTCGTCGGCCCGGTAACAAACAAATCTCCGCTGGGATGGAACGCCAGGTGATAGGCCGCAAACGAGGGCTCTAGCGTGGCGAACACAAAAATTTCCTGGCTAGGGCTGATCTTGAAAATAGTTCCGCTGCGATCGCCCACGTACAAATTTTCGTCTTTGTCGAAAGCGATTCCCGTGGCCACGCCCATGCCTTCGACCCACTGCTCGCTGCGGCCGTCGGGAGTGATGCGATGAATCGTTCCGTCGTGCCGGCAGGACACAAACAAATTGCCCGCGCGGTCCACCGCCAGGCCCGTGGGATTGGTCAGCGAGGTCACGAACGGCTTGATGCTGTAGTTGGCGGTGACCTTATATAGCGACACCGGCACGCGCTGTCCGCGCTGACCGCTGTAAGTCACATAAATATTTCCGTGCGCGTCCACCGCCGGATTTCCTACCGGATGCAAATTGTCGGCGATCTGCATCCCGATGGCCACGGGATGAGGCTGGCTTTCGTGATCCGCGGTCGTCACTCGTACGATGCCGCCGGTCGCGCCGTCCGGCACGCGCGCGATCAACCGCTTTCCGCTCGCCAGCGCCAGGCTGGCTTCCGCGTCTCCAAAGCGCACCGTCGGCAGTGCCTGCGTGCGCGCCACGAAGCCGCTTCCATGGATCACCACTTCGCCGCCGGGAATCGCCGCGTTGGGCGCGACTCTCTCAATGCGCGGACTGCCGTTTTTTTCTACCGCCCCGCCCAAGCCGAGTTTCATATCACTCTGAAGTGTAGCGCCACCTGCAACACAATGGCAGCGTAGATGCCCGCCATCCAGTCGTCCGCCATGATGCCCCAGCCGCCCGGCAGCCCCTCCAGTTGCCGCGCCGGAAACGGCTTCCAGATATCAAATAGCCGAAAAAGTATAAATCCCAACAGAAAGCTTTTCCAGTTGAGCGGCGTCATCCAAAAAAATAAATAGTAAGTGATCAGTTGGCCGGAAACTTCGTCAATCACCACCCACTGCGGATCCTTTATTCGCGAATACTTTGACGCGCGGTCTGCCACAATCACGCCGATTACTGTGATGAGCAGTGCAATCAACACTTCGTCGTAACCCGGCAGCAGTCCCGCAGTCCAAAAATGCCTCTCCTGATACAAATCCGTCACTGATTTCAGATTTCTGAAGTCCAGCCAGGCCAGCAATAGCGCCACTCCCACGCCGCCGGCAGAGCCCCACGTCCCCGGAGCTTTCGGCAAGTATCCCAGGCCGAACCAGGTCGCCAATAAAATGGAAGTGTGAGGTTTTGGCCTCGAGGAGGGAATTGCGGAGTCGGTTTCAGGGCTCGGCTTCATCGCGGTCAGGCAAATCCAGAATAATCGTCTTGCGGTCGCCTTCCTCGCTGTCATCTTCGTTGAAAATCTGCTCGGATACCACGTACTTCTCCGTGGCCCAGTTGCCAAGGTCCCGCTCGCGGCATCGTTCGCTGCAAAACGGAAACTCCCCATGCATCGCCGAATCAGTAACCGCCTTACATATCGGGCATTTGTGTTTCATGTCTAACCTGTTTTGTATTTTGGAAATTCATGAGCGCGCGCGATTTCAGAACACCGCCGTCATTCACCTGAAAGCAAAAAACGGTCATTCCGAGCGGAGCAGTCCCACGCCGTTGCATTTCTCCTTCGCTCCTGCGAAGGAGTGGGTCTGCGCAGCCGAGGAATCCCTCTTCGATGCTTCCGCCCTGCAGGCGGGTGCGTGGCATCGCCAACCAATTCTGCCCGATCGGCGTCACACCTACCCTAAAACGCGCAACGCCGCCCCAGTAGAAATCCGTGTCAACTGCTCAACCGCCGGAACGCCAGCCCGCACGAAAGCATTCTCACCCACCCGCCCAGGCAAAATCTCCACCACTCGCCCAATCAAATCGTAATCGTCCGTCTTCGTAATCTCAACCCGCGCTACCGCTCCCGCTTCCGCAATCTCCCCCGCCACTTCCACGTCCGTCAAATAAAGCTTCCCATCAATCTCCGGAGCCATGCCTTCCAGCCGCGCTTCCCACACCAGGGGATTATCCTTCGACGGCCCCTCCACCAGCGCAACCGCCGTGGAGCCTTTTCTGGCCCGCAGATTTTCTCGCGAAATCTTTTTCTGAATGGCCATCAACCGGTTGCGCCGGTCGGTAATCGTCTCCGCGTCCACCTTGCCGCCCAGCGCGTAACTCGCTGCGTTATCCACGTCCGAATATTCAAACACGCCCATCCAGTCCAATCGCGCCGCGCGCACAAAATCGCACAACTCCCTAAAATCACTCTCCGTTTCGCCCGGGAATCCCACAATAAAAGAAGTCCTCAGCGACACGCCCGGGATCGTGGCGCGAATTTTCTCCAGCAATTTCAAAAACGCGTCTCCATGCGAGCCGCGCTTCATGCGCGCCAGCATGTTGCGGCTGGCATGTTGCAGCGGCATATCCATGTAGCGAGCAATGCGCGGGTGGGAAGCCAGCGTATCCAGCAATTTCTGCGTCACGCGATTGGGATACGCATACAAAAATCGCACCCACAACAAATCTTCCACCTGTGCCAGCCGCGCCAGCAATTGCGCCAGCCCGTCGCGCAATCCCAGGTCTTCGCCGTAGGAAGTCGTGTCCTGCCCGATCAAGGTAATCTCGCGCGCGCCCCCCGCGGCCAGATTTTCCGCTTCGCGCACCACCGATTCAAAGCGCCGGCTGCGAAACTTGCCGCGCAGTTGCGGAATAATGCAAAACGTGCAGGGATGATCGCATCCTTCGGCAATCTTGATGTACGCCGCATGCCGCGGCGTGGTCACCACCCGCGGCGTCATATCGTGATAGAGAAACGCAGGCGCCTCCGCCGGCAGCATGCGCAAGTCGCCTTGCACCGCTTCCAGAATCCGTTCCACTTCGCCGGTGCCCACAATGGCGTCAACTTCCGGCACCTGCTCCAGAATCTGCGCGCGGAATCGCTCCACCAAACATCCCGCCACAATCAGTTTCTTCGCCGCGCCGAATTTTTTGTGTTCCGCCATCTCCAGAATGGCATCCACGGATTCCTTTTGCGCCGCTTCAATGAAGCTGCACGTATTCACCACCAGCACTTCCGCTTCATCCGCGCGCGGCGTCAATTCATATCCGCCGCGCGCAAGAATGCCCATCATCACCTCGCTGTCGACGAGGTTCTTGGGGCATCCGAGGCTGACGAATCCAACTTTAGTCATATGTTGAAAATTTGCAGGGTTTACTGCGGTATTTTCGCGTTCCTAGTGTAACACGCGACGGCGCGCGCCCGGCTCCGGCCAGCCAAGCCAGCTCGTTCAGCGCGAGCGAACCGCCGTGCGCACCTGCGCCAGCAATTCCCTCAATCGCACCGCGTTGCACGGCGCTTCGCCAAATCTCGCCCGCCCGTAAATCTCCGTGAACTCGCGCAGCGCCGGCAACACTCGCGCATCGCCCACCGCCGCCGCGAATTCCAGCGCCGTCTGTGTTTCCCGGCGAGACGCAACCCCGCGGCGGTCCAGCACGCGCAGCAGCTCCGAATACAATCGCGCCGCCAGCTCCGGATTGGTGTCTCCCGATCGCCCCACGCGCATTTGCGCGTACACCTTCAGCCGCCGGATCAGTTCCGGAATCATGTCCGCGCGCAGCACAATCAGAAAAAACACCAGCGCCACCGGCAACAAGTAACGCAGTTTCGAATGCTGGAATTGCCAGTCTTTCATCCAATCGCGGCCTTGCTGTTGCTTTCTGTCAAACCACGCTCGCAACGATTCGCTCCAGTCCTTCGAGCTGGTTTTCAGGTTCTGCGCCAGCACCACCTGGTGCGCGAAGTCATAGCTGATGATCCATTCGTTCCACGTCAGCGACATCCAATCCATGTATTGTTCCAGCCGCGAAAAAAATCCGCC
>JBBSFG010000223.1:0-6851 GCA_038238965.1 Candidatus Acidiferrales bacterium
AGGTAATCGCCAGCCGCCAGCCATCCTGCTGCAGCTTCCGCGCGATGGCCCACGCGATGCTCCGTTTGTTCGCAACTCCGAATACCACCGCGGTCTTCTGCGTTTCACTCATGCTTGGCACTCACCTCAAGTCGTCAATGTATTTCGGTCCGTATCGCGTGAGAAACTGAAACTCATATTCGTTGAAACGCGCGCTCGATTTCCTTCACCGAATATCGCAACACCACGGGACGCCCGTGGGGGCAGCTCATCGGGCAATCCGTTTTCGCCAGTTCCGCCAGCAGCCATTCCATTTTCGTCTGGTCCAGCGGCATATTCACCTTGATGGCCGCGTGGCAAGCCGTGGAAGCTGCAATCTTGGCCTGCAGCGTCTCGATGGAGATCGCCGCATTTTCGCGCTCTACTCCATCGAGTATCTCTGTCAACAACTTCTCTGCGTCGCTCGCGGCGATTCCCGCGGGTACCGCCTGTATCGCTACGCTCCTGGGGCCCATTGGTTCCACTTCAAATCCGTTAGCCGACAGCTCTTCGGCAATTTTTTCGTAAATCACGATTTGCCGCGGCGCCAGCCCCAATACCATGGGCATCAGCATGCGTTGCGCTTCGACTTTGCCCGCTCGCCTTGCCGTCAGGTGTTGCTCGAAAAGCACACGTTCGTGCGCCACGTGCTGGTCCACCAGCCACAACCCGCCGGCATTCACCGCCACTATAAAACTCGCGCTCACTTGTCCCAATGGCTTCAGATCCGAAATTTGGTCCGGCCGCGGCAAGCTCGCGGGTGCATCGCCGTTCGGTCCCGCCAGATTCGCAGCCCAATTTCCCACCGGCGGCCTTTGCAGGGAACCCGGTTCGGCGGTGAACCCGCCCACCTCAAATGCCAGTCGTTGCTCCACCGGCCGCAAGGGAGCGGAGGTCAAATCGAATCCGCCGTCCGATCCCACGCCCGAACCCAAGCCGATTTCTTCCATCGCCGGAATCACGGCTCGCGGAATGCCCGACGGCCCGGCACTGGCGCCAACTCCCTGCGCGCTCTCAGCAAAAGCCGCCGTGGTCGCCGCCATCGAAACTCCTGAACCCGCTCCCGGCATCCGCATCGACTGAGTTCCGCCGCCCGCAGCCGTGGCAAAACTGGCAATCGCGCGTGTCCCCATCAACGCCTGCCGTATCGTGTCACGCGTGAAGTCGTGAACGAATTGCGGCCGCCGAAAGCGCACCTCAATCTTCGCCGGGTGCACGTTTACGTCCACTTCGTCATACGGCATGTCCAGAAAGAGCAGCGTCGCGGGAAAAACTCCGGCGGGAAGAATATTGCGATAGGCCTCATGAATCGCATGCAGGATCAACCGGTCGCGAACCAGTCGCCGGTTCACAAAAACATAAATTCCATTGCGATTCGATCGCTGCACTTCCGGACGCGAGGTAAATCCACTGACCGTCAGCGTGGCCTTCTCTTCTCCAGCTTCCAGTTCCGGTTCAGTGATTGCCGAGCGGAACGCCGAGGTGGCGGCGGGAATTTCCGCCAGTTCGTCGAGCGCCTGCTTCCCAAAAAGCTGGTAGACGCGCTCGCCCAGTTTTTCAACTGGCGAGCAGTTGATAATCTCCTGCGTCGGCGTGCTCAGCACAAAATGTTTAGACGGATTCGCAAGCGCGTAGTGGGTCACCAGCGAAGCAATGTGGCCCAGCTCGGTGGTATCCGATTTCAGGAATTTGCGCCGCGCCGGCACGCTGTAAAACAGGTCCGCCACGCTGATCGTCGTTCCTGCGGCCAGCCCCGCCGGTTTCACTCCGATTAATTTTCCGCCCGCGAATTCGACGCGGGTGCCTTCCGGTTCGGCCGCGTCCCTCGTCTCCAGTAGCAGCCGCGACACCGCCGCAATCGTCGGCAGCGCTTCCCCGCGAAATCCAAGAGTGGCGATCGAAAGCAAATCATCCGCGGAGCGCAGCTTGCTCGTAGCGTGCCGTTCAAACGCCAGCAGCGCATCGTCGTGCGTCATGCCGTGCCCATCGTCGGTCACGCGGATCATGCGCCTTCCGCCTGACTCCGTCTCCACGCGAATGCTGTTCGCGCCCGCGTCCAGCGCATTCTCCAGCAACTCTTTCACCACCGAGGCAGGCCGCTCCACCACCTCGCCCGCCGCGATCTTGTTGGCCACCGCCTCCGCCAATATGCGTATGCGCGACATGAATTATCTCGAAGACCGCGCCCACATATTTTCGCGTTCTCTCACGGCGCACCTTCGATGATGCGTATTCCCAATTGATCCAACTGTCCTGTATCCACTTCGCTGGGCGACTCCGCCATCAGATCCACTGCCGCTGTAGTTTTTCCAAATGCAATCACCTCGCGAATGGACTTTTCTCCCGCCAATAACATCACCACGCGATCCAGCCCCAGCGCGATGCCGCCGTGCGGAGGAGTCCCATACGTAAGCGCATCCAGAAAAAATCCAAACCTCCGCCGCAACTGTTCCTCGGAAAGCCCGAGCGCCTTGAACAGACGCTCCTGCACATCCTGTCGGTGAATCCGAATGCTTCCCGAACCAAGCTCCACGCCATTCAAAACCAGGTCGTAGCCCTTCGAGCGAACTTCCCAGGGCGCCGACTCGAGTTTCTCTAAATCTTCATCCACGATCCCGGTGAACGGATGTTGCGCGCTCACCCACGATTTGTCCGAATTGCTCCACTCAAACAGTGGAAACCCGGTAAGCCACAGAAATTTCCATTGGGTTTTATCGATTGCCCCCAGAGCTTCCCCAAGCTGCAACCGCAGTTGGCCGGCCACCAGCGCCGCAGCTTCTGTGCCTTTGATTTGTTCGCGAGCGGAGACGGCCACTACCAAATCGCCGGTCTTTGCGCCGCACAAGTCGGCAATCTTTTTTGCGTTTTCCGCGCCGATCAGTTTTTCTACCGTGGATGTGGTGCCTTCGGCGGCGACCTTCACGAAATAAGCGCCGCGGGCACCCGCGGCCTTGGCCTTTTCCGCCAATTCATCCAGTTGCTTGCGCGAATATCCCGCCGCGCCCGGGGCGGCAAACGCAAAAACATTCCCTTCGATCTGCAGCTTCGTCCTGGCTTCCGGAGGGAACGCCTCCGTCACTTCTTTCAGCTCCATCCCGAAACGCAGATCCGGTTTGTCACTGCCATATTTTCGAACGGCATCCTTATAAAGCATGTGCGGAAACGGCGCTTGAGCCTTAATCCCCGCCACCGCGCACGCGCGTACCATCACCGTCTCGATCACGCTGAAAATATCTTCCTGCCGCGGGAACGACATCTCCACGTCCAGCTGCGTGAATTCCGGCTGGCGGTCGGCGCGCAAATCTTCATCGCGAAAACATTTTACGATCTGAAAGTAGCGGTCCATCCCGCCAATCATCAGGATCTGCTTGAATATCTGCGGCGATTGCGGCAACGCGTAAAACTGCCCGTGATGCACGCGGCTGGGAACGAGGTAATCGCGCGCGCCCTCTGGCGTCGAGCGCGTCAGCATAGGCGTTTCAATTTCGAGAAATCCCAGCTCGTCCATCGTCCGCCGGATCTCCAGAAATAGTTTGTGCCGCAATTCCAGGTTGCGATGCGGCTTTGGCCTGCGCAGGTCAAGATAGCGGTAGCGGAGCCGCGTCTCTTCGGCGGCATTAATCTGGTCCTCGATTTGGAACGGCGGCGTCTTGGCCGTATTAAAAATGTGCAACCCCGACGCGACTATTTCAATTTCACCGGTTGCCAATTCGGGGTTTGATTTCTGGCGCTGAAGCACTTTGCCTTCTACAGCCACCACAAATTCCGAGCGCGCCTGCTCCGCTTTGGCGTGCGCCTCCGGCTGGGTCTCCTTGTTGAAAACCACCTGCACGATTCCCGACCGGTCGCGAACATCCAGAAACAGCAGATTACCCAAGTCGCGCCGCCGCGCCACCCACCCCATCACCACAACGTCGCTGCCGGCATCTTTCGCGCGCAATTCGCCGCAGTAATGCGTTCTCTTCAAATCTCCCAAAAAATCCAGCAAGTCGCTCTCTCCCGTGATACCGCTCAATAAAACGCAAACACCCTATTACTTCGCCGCTTTGCCTTCGCGCAGGTACTCTACCAAATCAGGCTCCGTATATTTCGCCTGCGAACCGTCCGCCAGCGTCTTCAGCGTCCATTCCCCTGACGACACTTCGTCATCCCCCAGAATCAACGCATAGCGAGCACCCAGCTTGTCGGCCTGACCCAGGGCCTTGCCAAATTTTTGCTCCGTCGCGGGCATTTCCACGCTATAACCCGCAGCGCGCAACGTTTTTGCCGCGCGAATCGCCGTGGCAAACGCCTTCTCTCCCATCCACGCAATATAAATGTCGCGCCCCGGCGCCGCAGGAGCCTTCCCGCTCTCCTGCAGCGACAAAATCAATCGATCTTCGCCAATCGCAAAGCCAATTCCCTTTGTGGGAGGTCCGCCGAGCAGCTCCACCAGCCCGTCATAGCGCCCGCCGCCGCAAACCGCGTTCTGCGAACCCAAACCCTGCGCCGTAATCTCAAACGTCGTGCGCATGTAGTAGTCCAGCCCGCGCACCAGCCGCCAGTTTTCTCGATAAATCACGCCGCGCAGCTCCAATTGCCGCTTCACCTCAGCAAAATGTTCCGCGCACGCGGAGCAAAGGTGCGCGGCCATCCGCGGCAATGTCGCGATTATTTCCTGTTCACTCTCCAGTTTCGAGTCCAGCACGCGCAACGGATTCGTCTCAATACGCCGCTGGCTGTCCGCTCCCAACTTATCGCGAACTTTCAGAAGCTCGCCGCGCAACACTTCCACATATTTCGAGCGGCAATCGCGGCATCCGATGGAATTGATGCCCAGTTGCACGCCTTGCAACTCCAGCCGGTCAAAAAATGCCATCACCATATCAATCACTTCCGCGTCAATCCCGGGAGCGTCGTTTCCGCCCAGAACCTCCGCGCCAATTTGGTAAAACTGGCGAAACCTGCCCTTCTGCGGCCGCTCCCGCCGAAACATCGGCCCCATGTAATACAGCTTCACCGGCTGAGGCAATTGCTGCATTCCATGCTCGATGTAGGCGCGACATACGCTGGCCGTAGCCTCGGGCCGCAAGCTGATCATCGATTCGTCGCGGTCCGCAAAGGTATACATCTCCTTCGACACCACATCCGTGTCCAACCCGATCGAGCGCGCAAACAATTCCGTCGGCTCAAAAATCGGCAGCCGAATCTCGCCAAATCCGTACGCACCGAAAATGCCGCGCGCCGTTTCTTCAACGTGGTTCCATAGCGGCGTTTCAGCCAGCAACAAATCCCGCACGCCCTTAATCGCCTGGAATTTGCGAGGCTTCGCCACAGGCTTGGACTGCTGTCCGGCAGCGGGGCTTTCACTCACTAGCGGCTTCCTCGCGATAGATATTTTTGTATTGCACGTAGCGCTGGGCGTAATCCGCAATCGAAGCGCGGTCCACTTCCGTCAACGCCCGCTTCACTTTTGCCGGCGAACCCATTACCAAGCTGCCCGGCGGAATCACCGTGCGCTCTGTAACCAGCGTCCCCGCCGCCACGATGCTTCCTGTTCCAATCCGCGCGCCATTCAAAATGATCGAACCCATCCCGATCAGGCAAAGCGCCTCGACGGTGCAACCATGCAGCGTCACGGAATGACCAACGGTCACGTCATCGCCCAGAATCAACGGCCACTCATCGCGCATCACGTGCAGCACCGAAGCATCCTGGACGTTCGTGCGCGCGCCGATGCGGATGTAATTCACGTCCCCGCGAATAATCGTGCCGGGCCACACGCTCGAATCTTCGCCAATGGTCACGTCACCGATAATGACGGCGGCAGGATCGATCCACGCGCTGGCAGCGATGTGCGGCCGCTTTCCTCGATACGCTCGAATGTCTGGACCGTGCGCCAATATTCCCCGTGGTGAGCGCTGAAGCGCCTCAGCTTACTCTTAGCTTGCCCCTATCTTAATGGGGAATGAGTTTCGAGGAAAGAAATCGCGGGTGCGCAAATCGGCTGCGACGGTCGCAGTACGCTGAATCAATCCCCGCTAATCGATTTGTACCGCCGGGCCCGACGCGTTCGCGCCAACTTCCGTCAGGCGCGCAGTCACCGCGCGCGCCACGCTATAAAGGCTCTTCGCGCCCGCGCCATCTTCACCCAGCGAAGCCACCGGCTTGCCGGTATCGCCGCCCACGCGAATGCGCGGATCGATCTCGATTTCGCCCAGCAACGGCACGCCATACTCCTTCGCAGTCGTCGCGCCGTCGCCGTGGCCAAAAATATCCACCGCCTTGCCGCAGTGCGGGCACGCAAACGTGCTCATATTTTCCACCACGCCCAGCACTTCCACGTTCACCTGGCGGAACATTTCAATCGCCTTGCGTACATCGGCAAGCGCCACCGTCGATGGCGTAGTCACAATCACCGCGCCCGTGACCGCCACGGTCTGAATCAAAGTCAACTGCACATCCCCCGTGCCCGGCGGCAGATCGATCAACAGGTAATCCAGCTGGCCCCAATCCACGCTCCGCAAAAACTGCGTGATCACGCTGTGCAACATCGGCCCGCGCCAGATCATTGGCTTGTCGCCAGGATTTAGCAGGCCCATGGAAATCATCTTCACGCCCTGCGCCATTACCGGAATGATGCGCTTCTCCGCCGTGGCTTGCGGCTCGGCATGCGTCCCCAGCATGATCGGCACGTTAGGGCCGTACACATCGGCATCCATCAAACCAACTTTGTGTCCCAGCTTGGCCAGCGCCAGAGCAAGATTTACGGCCACGGTGGTCTTGCCCACTCCGCCTTTTCCGCTGGCGATGGCCACAAGATTTTTCACGCCGGGAATCGGCTGGCGCTCGGG
>JBBSFG010000224.1:0-6848 GCA_038238965.1 Candidatus Acidiferrales bacterium
CTCGGCCGCACCTGAGCTTCACATGGCTTACGGTTTTGGCGCCTTGCTGGAGCGGAGGCGTTGGGCTTCTGTAAAGGCTCGCTTGGCCTCCTCTGTGCGTCCGGATTTTTCCAGGGCAATACCCATATTGGTACGCAGGGAAGGATCATCGGGAGCGAGTTCGACGGCGCGGCCAAAAGCGGAGGCCGCTTCAGCGTACTGGTGGAGATCAAAGAAAGTTTTTGCGAGACCAGCCTGAGCTTTCAAATTCCTGGAGTTGGCCTGCAGCACCGATTGGAATTCCGCCACGGCGTCGGAGGATTTTCCACCTTGGTTTAGCGCTATTGCGTGGTTAACTTTCGCATCTTCGATCGCAGGGTTTAGCGCAAGGGCTCGCTGAAACTGGGTTGCTGCATCATTCGATTTTTCCTGAGCCAATAAGACAAGCCCATAAGCGTTGAGAAGTTCAGCGCTTGCTGGATGCGCTGCAATAGCCGGCTGGACGGTACTCAACGCTTCCTCTGTCTTGCCAGTTTCGATTAAGAGTGAGGTCAGCAGTGCAACCGCTTCGGGATCGTCGGAGCGGACTTGTAACACTCTCTGCGTTAAAGAAATGGCGTCCGCTACTTTCCCCTGACTTTCCAAAGCTTTGGCTAGAGCGAGCGAGATTTCAGGATCGCCTTGGTGAGATTCCAGGGTGTTTTGGAGCAACTGCGCTGCCTCTTGCGAATGTCCAGTCTGCACCAGCAGCATACCAAGGCTTAAAGTGACCGCCGGATCTCCCGGAGCAAGCGCGTGGGCCTTCTGAATTACGACGAGGGCTTCCGAGGTATGGCCCTGATGTAGCAGCGCACTACTCAGGTTGAATAAAACGTTCGGTGCGTCAGGCTGCAAGGCATCGCTCTTACGAAAAGCCAAGACAGCGTCGTCCCACAAGCCCGCTTTAAGAAGTGAATTTCCCAGGGCCGCGAACATTTCTGGATCGTTGGGACTGACGCCGACACCGGTGCGCAGTAATTTTATCGCTTCCTCATTCCCTCCCTGACTGGTCAACAAAATACCAAGGTTGAGCAGAGCATCGGTATTCTGCGGAGAACGTGCCAACGCTGCGCGGTAGGCTTCCAAGGCTTGCGCAGTCTTTTGCTGTCCTTCGAAGACGATACCGCGGGTGACAAAAAAGGTAGCAGGCGTAGACCTGGGCGTAGGCCAACTGACAAGAGCGTGTTCAATGGCTGCGCCGGCTTCATCGAAACGTTTTTCACGGCTATAGATGATCGCCAGATTGTTCAGACTCAACGCGACATTGGGCCGATAGGTGGCGCCACTGCTGGTTCCCCGAGCCTGGAGTTGTTGGTAGAGCGGTATCGCTTTTAGGTAGGCCGCTTCCGCCTCCAGCAAAGATCCCTGGTCTCCAAGGGCTTCGGCGAGCGAAAAGAGGACATTTGGATCATTCGGCCGGGATAGGGCGATTCGCCGAAAGGTGGTTAGCGCGCCTGCGATATCGCCGGCCCGGTACTGATCTTGTCCTTTCCGCAGTTCGGCGTCGGTCGCGGCCGCTGTCTGCGAGCGCAGGCAAATGGGAATTGAGAGGAATAGAAAACAGAGAAACAGCCGGAGACCGTGGGGAGGCATTGCCAGAGTATAAGGTGGGCCAAGCCAGAGGAGGTTCAAAAATTTAGCGAAAAGATAACGTCAATTGTCGTGTCTACTTCCACGGGCTTGCCTTGGAACATAGTGGGTGTGTAGCGCCACTGGCGGACAGCCTTCAATGCGGCCTGCGCCAGAGAGCAAGAACCCGTTTGCACGCGCAGCAATCGGATCGTTCCATCTTTCGCAATTATCGCGTGTAGCTTTACGGTGCCCTGTAAGCGCTCTTGCCTGGCGATAACCGGGTATTCAGGTTGAACACGATGCACTAACTTCGCGGCAATGACATTTCCACCCATGCGGACGCGTTTTTCGATCTCGTTCGAAGAATTCCCGGGATTGTCCGCAGGGTCTGCAAGTTTCGCTGTGGCGCCTTTAAAATCCGGCGGGTGGAGATCGCCGACAAAACGAAATCCACCATCCACATACGCTAGCGCCCACAACCGATAGAATTTAGTGCCTCCATGAAACCTTAGTTCATAAAGCGGCACGGGGCGCTCTCTCATCACCATCACCGGATAAATCAATTCGCCGGAATCGTCATCGCAGGCAGCTTCTCGCTTGTGAGCGGTAACTCCGGTAAACTTTTCATCTCGCACCTTCACAAAAAATTCTTGCAGCGCGCTCGCTAGACGCGACCCGGAGTCGGGATAATCCTTCAACATGTCGTGGCCTTCATCGCCAAAAGTATTCTGAAACCATTCCGCGGGAACCGGTTGGGAAAGGCTCGACACTAAAGCGGTGTACTTCCCAGAATCGCTTTTGCTGGCTCGAAGAATATCTGCCACAAGCCTTTCGAGTCCACTCGCAGTGTCGGGGTAAGAAGGTATCCCCACGGCATTGGCGGGCGGATTTTGGTTTGCCCGGAGGTTTGTACCGAAGGTCATTCCGATCAGCCCGGCGGTTAATCCGATGATAAAAACTAACCCGGCCCGATAGGGGGTAGGAGAGAGCACGGCCGAGGATATCACTAGCTCTCAATAGCAAATCGACAATTATCGCAATTGATAAAGAGCCCCGTATGGCTAGAGACAGTTCAAGAAAAAATCCCACCCTCAAAATCTGAGGGTGGGGCACCCACAAGCGCTGTGTCGCCGCTACGGATGGACCGGAGCGGGCGTGGGAGCGGGTGTAGGCGCTGGAGTGGCTGGCGCTGGCGTTTTGTTGTAGTCGAATTTAACGTTGGGCACTTGGCGCGCGCCGGGCTCGGTCTTGAAGTACGCGTCGTTGCGCTGGAATCCGGCCATGCTGGCGACCAGGCTGTTGGGGAACAGCGAAATGTAGGTGTTGTAATCCTGCACCACCTGGTTGTAATTGCGGCGCTCGATGGCGATGCGGTTTTCCGTGCCCGCCAGTTCATCCTGCAGGCGCATAAAATTCTCGTTGGACTTGAGCTGCGGATAATTCTCCACGATGACCAGTAAGCGCCCCAGGGCCGAATCCAACTGCCCGTTGGCAGCGATTTTTTCCGACGGAGTGCTGGCGCCCAGCAAAGCGGAACGGGCTCTGGCAATTTCGCCGTAAACAATCTGCTCCTGCACCGCGTAACCCTTCACCGTTTCGACCAAATTAGGAATCAGGTCGGCGCGGCGCTGCAGCACCACGTCCACCTGCGACCATGCGGCGTTGACCGCTTCGCGCTTGATGGCCATCTGGTTTCGCCGGGTAACGAACGCGCTGCCCAGCATCAAAGCAAGAATCAAAACAATAATCAGAATCACGATGCCTATCTTCATATGCTCCTCGTTTTATTGAGATTCAAGAATGCGCTTTCCGGGTCCGTTGCCATTCCTCTTTCGGTAAATGCTTGTCCAGGCCGCGAATTACAATTTCCAGCGCTGCGAGATACGCTCCGTAAACTTTTGCAACTTCCACGTGAACACCGGCATGTTCGCGTAGGCGCAGCACGTTGTCGAATGCCTCCGCGTTTGCGTGGGTCAGCTCCGCGGCGCGCTTGATGATATCGCGCGGCGCGGCGGAAGGCTCTTCGCCAAACGCTAGTATGACGTGCCGCAGCAGCGCCAGAACGGAAGAAAACGATTTACGCAAAATGGGCGTCAGTTGGTCTGCATCGCCCGGCGCGCTGAAATAAGCGTTGCGCAGTTTCAAAAGCACCGTGCGCAATTCATGTTCCACCTGCACGCGGTGGAGATTCTCCGGCACGCGGAGCGCGGCGATGGTGTCGGCGCCGAAGAGCACCCGGCGGCTGTCCTGCATGTCGCGCAGCTCGATGGAAAAAACGTCCGCGGAGTGCCGCAGTTCTTCCACGGTAAAAAACAACGGCGCCGGTTCCTGCTGTTCCTCTACCCACCAGCGCACCACCGGAGCGACGCGGCTCAATTCCTCAATGGCCAGCGACCCCAGTACGCACAAAACATTCAGATCGGACCGTTCGGGATGGAAATCGCCGCGCGCGGCGGACCCGTAAAGAATTACCGACTCCAGATTTGCCGCGGCAACTTCCTTCAAGCGATTCACCAATTCATGAAGTTTCGCATCCGTTGAAAGCACGCGTTTCTCACTATCTTTTTCCGCCATTACCAGCCTCCCGAGGCGCCGCCGCCACCGCTGCTGCCGCCGCCAAATCCGCCGAATCCTCCGCCGCCACCGGAGCCGCCGCCAAATCCTCCTCCGCCCCAGCCGCTTCCGCCGCCGCCCCATCCACCCCGTCGGCCACCACCGCCCATCCCGCTCATCAGCAGCGGCCAGATCCACCAGCCACCTCCGCCGCCACCGCCGCGCCCGGATCCGGAAGATCTGCTCAGAATCCAGATGAACACAAAAATAGCCCAGATCAACCAGGTGGGAAATCCGCGGGAACCCCTATCGTGCTGGCGAACCGCAGGTGCCGGAGGTTGACCGGTCAGCGTAACGCCGCGGTCATCGGCGACATATTTGGCCAGCATCCACGCGGCGGTCTCGATCGCTTTGCTGTAATCGCCCTGGCGCAAAAACGGAACCATGGCGCGGCCCGCATCGCCCGCGCGCGCATCATTAATCACCGGCTCCAGCCCGTAACCCACCTCGATACGATATTTGCGCTCGTCCGGCGAAACCAGCAGCAGCACGCCGCGATTGTCCTGCTTGCTGCCCACGCCCAGTTGCTTGTACATGTCGACGGCGTAATTCTCTACGCTCTGGCCTTCCAGCGAACGCACTGTAACGATGGCCATTTGCGCGCCGGTTTTCTCTTGCAGCTCGGTGCCTAGCGCTTCCAGGCGTGTTTTCGTATCCGATGCGATGGTGCCAGCCAGATCGGTAACGTAACCGGTGGGATGAATTTTCTTGAGGTCTTCCGCGTGCGCCACGCGGGCCAATGGCAGCAGCAGGCAAAACAGCGCGAAGAGTTTCAGAGAGGAAGCACGTTTCATGGGGGGTCGCGAGCTAAGAAACTATATGTTGACGACGCGAAGGTGTAAAGCAGTAGTCCCGTCGGAGCGGAGTGGGAGGGCGAGTTGGAATCCCGTTTTATATTTAAGGATGAGCAAACCGCGCCTTTTCACGGTAAACTCCACGCTGCATCGGCTTGGGGCAACCCAGAATTCCCTCCCTGCCGATTCAGGGACCGGCCCGAGCCAAGTCTGAAAAGTGTTTCTTTTTGCACAGTTTCACCCTAAGGCTAAATGCTAATTTTCGCGCTACTAAGCACCAGCCGCTCCTTTCAGGTCAGAGTCAGGTCAGACGCGTCCGACAGAAAATACTATGAAAATCCTGCTATATAACCCCGACAATGGAGTCACGCGCAATTTCATGCCGCATCTGTGGATGTTTTTGCTGCAGTCGCTTACTCCCGAGGGCCACGAAGTGCTGTTGATCGACGGCAACGCGCAGCCCATGGACGAAGAGGGCATCGCTCGTTACGTCATTGATGAAAACATCGGACTCGTGGGCATCGGCGCGATGACGCGCATGATCGCCAAAGCCTATCGCATGGCCGACGCGATTCGCGCGGTGGGCGTGCCGGTGGTGATGGGCGGGCCGCACGTCACGGAAATGGCTGATGAGGCTCTCGGGCGAGATGGCGGGCCGCAGCACGCCGACGCCGTGGCACTGGGTGAAGCTGATGAGACTTGGCCAAGAATTGTCGAGGACGCGGTACGCGGCACGCTGAAACCTATTTATGCGCCTGTCGACGATTTCGGCCAGGAGCGCAAGCCGTCGCTGCAGGAATATCCCGCAATCCCGTGGGACACCATCAATCTGAAACAGTTCAACATCGTTCCGAAGTTTTTCAACGGCATGCTGCGCAAACTGGGCGCCGGCTGGGGAACATTTCGCATTATCCCGGTGGAATCGGGGCGCGGCTGCCCGTACGGTTGCGAATTCTGCACGGTAACCGGATTTTTCGGGGATTCCATACGATTTCGAACTAATGCGAGCGTGGTCAACGAACTGCTGATGCTGAAAGCGCGCGCGAAGAGCGAGCTCGGCCAGATCGCGGTATTTTTCATCGACGATAATTTCGCGATCAATATCAAGCGCACCAAATCGCTGTTGCGCGACATTATCGCCGCCGAAGCGCAGGTGCACTGGGTGGCGCAAATCAGCGCTAACCTGCTGCGCGATGAAGAACTGGTGGACCTGATTGCCGCCGCGGGTGGCAAGTGGATCTTCATCGGAATGGAATCCATCGACCCGGCAAACTTGAAGGATGTGAATAAAGGCTTCAATAAGCCGGGCGAATATGCCGCGGTGCTGCAGCGGCTGGCGGACCGCAACGTTTTTGCCATCACCTCTTTTATTTTTGGCATGGACAACGATACGGTGGGCGTAGCGGAGCGCACGTTGCAGGAAATTCGCACCTGGCCGCCAGGACTGCCTATTTTTGGCTTGCTCACTCCGCTGCCGGCGACGCCGCTGTACAAGCGACTGGAGGCTGCGGGGCGGCTGACGCGGCCGAAACACTGGCAAGAGTTCATTCCATTTGCGATGGCGCACACTCCGCTGAAGATGACCATTCCGGAGGCGCACGCGGAAGTGAAATACGGCTGGGAAAGATCTTACAGCCCCGAGGCAATCACCAAAGCCGTCAACGCGGTGGCGCACAAGCCCTTGGGATTTCGTGCGAACATTTTGATCGCACGGCTTTGTTTCCGCGGAATCTATTTCCCGCAACTCGGTCGGTTCGCGTGGGTGAAAACAATATCGCAAAACCGGCGCATCATTTTCAGCATGATCAGAGAAGGCCTTGGATTGCGCCGCGCCGCGCGCGAGAAGGCTTC
>JBBSFG010000225.1:0-6785 GCA_038238965.1 Candidatus Acidiferrales bacterium
CTAGGACTGTTTGTCTGGTTCTCGACGAACCCTTCGGATTCAGGCGCGAATTTACTTCTTGGCGCAGCTCTGTTGTCAGGCGGCGTCATGGGCTTGTCGTGGGCCATCATGTCCATCCTGAAATATAGCCGCCGCTGACTCGCGCCCTTCAGCAACCCTGTGCGAATTTCGAAGGGGGCCCCGGTGTCAGTTTCAATCTCATCTTTGGCGGAAGCCGGACCATTTGACCCTCAACTGCTCCAGTTGAGCGTGTTGGTTAGGACAGGTCCCAACCTGTTCTTTTATTACCTTGTGATTACTATATAAGAAAAGTATAATTGCCCATGGCTACCTCCGCCCAACGCCGGGTGCCCCAGGTTCGCTTTCTGAACCTGGGTCTTGGGTTTGACATTTCTTTCTGACTCATCTGTGCGTGTAAATCCGATTAGTCCTCTTGTCCCAGTTCATCCGGCGCCCAACGGCTACACGGCGAATACCCAGGTTCCCAAACCGAACCTGGGGCACCCACCACCCTCATCTCTACGGGACCCTACCCATTTTTAAGTCTAAGTAATTCAGACGGTAGTGATTAGAAAAGCAAAAGCGGGGTTTTAAAGCCCCGCTTTCAGTTTTGAGAACCGTGTTATTTTCACGGGGTCTTTAACGCGTGAACTCGGAACGGAACTTACCCTCAGCATCCCCAAAAAACAGGCAACGCGGAACCTATTACCTAGGTCCCGCGTCAACTCGCGATTCTGATTTCCCTCGGCTAGAAGTTCAGCCGCAGGCCAAACTGCATCCGCCGGGGATTGTTTCCCTGGGTATTCACCACCCCAAACGACGACCCCGGTCCAACTGTGGGATCGACTCCGAGGGCGGTTTCAGGTTGTCCCACGGCTGGATCCGCGAAGACCGGGTGGTTAAACACGTTGGTGAGGACGTACTCGAACCGCAGGCTGACACGCTCTGCGATATGAATGTCCTTCACCAATCGCAGGTCCACGTTCCAATACATCAATCCGCGGAACACCCCAAGTCCACCGGTGTTGGTGTCGAGACCCAGAATCGCCGGACGAAGGGTGCTCAACAAAGCGTCAGGATTGGAAAAGATGTTGTACTGTCCATCACCGGCAGCGTGCAGCGAAGCCGAGCCTCCAGACGCCGCCTTAGTGAGAATACAGTTTTCGTTGGTGAAGAAGTTGGAGCTGTCCGCCGAGCCGAAGCCTTGACCGGCTGATTCGTCACCTTGATTTGTGCCGCAGCCGAGCGGTATGCCGCTGCCAATCGCCAGAATCGGCGACAATGACCAACCGCCTGCGATGTGTCCGATGACTCCATGCTGACTCTTGTACCAGGGGTCGTCGATCAGGGCCACGGTGTTGAACACGAATTTCCGGTCAAAGGACTGCAGTCCATAGCCATTGCGCAGGTCGAACGGATCGTTCACGGTGTATTCGCTGGTGGCCTGAACCAGTGCCCCGGTACCCAGCGCCTTGCTCCAGGTGAAGTTCTCCTGCAGCGTGATCCCGTGCCAGTTGGTCATCTTTACTGTGACGAATGCGCCGTTGTAGTTGCCGTGCCCGATGCTGGCATTGACGCCCACGCCGGACGACATCTGTCCACCGCTACCGCAGGTTGTGGGATTGGCGCTTGTTCCGCAGTCCAGCGGCCCGCCAACGATCGGAGTGTTCAGCATACTTCGCGGGAAGTTGAACCCGCCGTTGTCGAGATCGCTCCACAGGCTCCACACACTTTGCGACGTGAAATTACTCATCTCGTTGCTCATGACCGCCGCAGTGCAACTGGAAAAGCCTGCGCAGTAGGCGGGATTCATGGCGGCCTCAAAGAATGGTTGTGGTGCGATAGCCGCAGGGTTGCCCGTGCCGCAAGCGGCAAAAGAAGTTGCACAACCCAGGCCCTGCTCGACGGCTGCATAGGCTTTGGCGAAGCTCTGCCCGCCCAAGGTCATCATGTAAGGGACAGCGTTGATGTTGATCGGCTGATATTCATGCGTAATTCTGCGGCCAATGTAGCCAACTTCCAGCAAAATCTTGTTGGACAATTGGCGCTGAATCGTGAAGTCGAATGAATCGACGACATTTGGCCGGAAATGCGGGTCGAGAGCTTCCCCCGCGCCCGCTGCGACGCTGTTAACGCCCGGGATTGTCGGCTGAGGTAGTGTTTGTGACGGGCCCGGGATCGGGGCGTTGTTCCCGTCCGTTCCCACCCGAAAAGCGTTCGCGGCCGTGGGATTCGTCGGCCCGCAGACACCAGTCATAAGGTTTTGCCGGCATTGCACAGCCTGGATCAGGCCGGTACCCAGCAGCGGTACCAGCACAAGGTCCACGCCGTTCAGTCGTCCGTACACTCGGCTAAAGCCGCCACGGATGACGCTCTTGTTAGCGCCCAACAAACTACCCAGAATTCCATCCGAGTAATTCGGATTCCAGGCTGCGGCAATCCGCGGGCTGAAAGAACCGTAGAACGGATCATAAGGATATTTCTGACCGGCTCCCGTGTTGCCAACCAGAGCGAAGCCAATCTCGGGGTTGTAAACCTGCCCAGCCAAAGCTGCAGCCTTACGCTGATTAAGGTAGGCCAGGATGTCCAGTTGCTGGGCACTACTATCAACCAGCACGATCTGCTTACCGTTCTTTTCGGTGGGGGGCATCTCCAGCGTCCAGCCAAGCCCGTACGTCAATGTGAACGACGGCTTCATGTGCCACGAGTCGCTGAAATACACGTTGTAGTAAGGAATGGTGCTCTGGTCAAACGCGTGGGTCAGCGGAGGATTCAGAGTCAGATCGGCGCCCGACCGGGTATAGGCAATCTGGGAGTCGGTGACGATGCCCAGGATGGCAGCCGAGTTACGAGCCCAGGTGCTCGCACTCACGCCTGTCGGAGTGGTTGCGGAGAAGTCCACCAGGCCACCTCCGGACGAGTCACCCAGCTGGTAAGTAGGCTGATAGTTGATGCCGCCGCCGTTGTCCGATCGCTGATGCCAATCGTAATTGCGCTGATACGCGCCCCCGAACGTCAAGAGGTGATTTCCCTTCAACATCGTGACGTCATCGCGAATGAACGTATCGTGTCCATCCCAGAAACGGGTGCGCACGTTCTGAGTGTTCACGTTGTAAGGACTGAGAACCGACGTGGCCGACTCGCCAAATGGTTCGAGGGCACCGCCGAGTTGCGAAAACTGCGGAATACCGCCAGGATTAGACCACGACCAGTAATTGCGCAGGTAGCTGAAGTGGAAATCGTTTGTGGTATGGGAGGTGACGTTGGTGGTCAGTCCGGCCACGTAGTACCAGGGTTGTTGCGGCCGCACGGCAAGCGAAGAAGGCGTGCCCAACGTGTCTCCAGGGAAAAAGCCTCCGATATCTATCTGGCTGGTAGTCGCAAGAAGCAGTTTGTAGTAACGGTAGCTGCTGGTGAAATGCCACTTTGGACCAAAGTCGTGGTCCAGCCGGGCCACTCCGAAATTGGAGGTCTGGGGAAGACCTACGTTGGCCTTGAATCCTATTTCATTAACGCCGTCGCATTTACTACCGAGCAACGCGCCGCAGCTCGGGTCGTTCCCGACGGGCTCATACGTGTTCCACATCTGCTGGACCAGGGAATTGATTCCCAAGCCGCGCGGATCGCAAGCAGCGGCTCCGCTGGGGCCGCAGTTCGTTCCGGTGTTCAGGTTGTAATCTACCCCACCAAAGGTAAGGATACCTTCGCGCATATTAGCGCTGGGAACCGCCCGCTCGTACGTTGCGGAGTTGTTCCAGCGAAAGCCTTCATAGTTGGCAAAGAAATATGTCTTTCCTCCGAGAATGTTCTTATTAATGACGGGTCCCCCGCCAGCTGCGCCGAACCGATTGTAGTGATAGCTGGGAAGTGGCGTTCCCGTGAAATTATTGTCAAAGGTGTTGGCGCTAAAGTTGTTGTCCAGATAATATTCATACCCCGTGCCGTGCCACGCATTGGTCCCTCGCTTGGTCACCACCTGGACTTGCGCACCAGCCGAACTGTTGAAATCGGCTGTTTGGCCCGCCGTATTTACCTTGAACTCTTCCACGCTGTCTATCGGCGTTGGCATGACTCCAGTAGGACCGTTGGACCCAAAATTGGTCTTGACCACGCCACCGGTTGGATCGTCCGCGAAGCTCGGCGTGTACACCTGCATGCTGCCGTCCATATCATTGGTGTTTTGCCCGCCATCCAGCATGAAGCTGCTTTGGTCAACCACCGCGCCCGCCACGCTGCCATCTGGAGAGACCCCTGGCTGCAAGGTCACGAAAGTAGAAACGTCGCGGTTAATCGAGGGCAGGTTCGTCAGCGCATCTCCGCTCAGGGTATTTCCCACCGTAGCGTTCATGGTTTGCAGTTCGCTGTTCGAGGTAGTGACTTCGACCGTTTCGGTAACCGCGCCAAGCTCCAGTTTAAGGTCAACGGTCAGAGCAATGCCGACCTTGGCGATCACGGCAGTCTTGGTGATACGGAAGCCAGTCTTATTGACCTCAACTTCGTAGTCGCCAGAAATTACGTCGGCGAAGAAGTAACGGCCCTGTTCGTTAGTGTTGGTTGAACGGGGACTGTTTGTGCTCTTATCTGTGAGCTTCACCGTGGCATCAACAACCGCTGCACCGGAGGCGTCGGTGACGACCCCGGCGATAGTAGTGGAACTGGCCGATTGCGCGTGCATCACCAGCGGGTGAAACAGAACCCCGCACAGCAGAACCATGACCACTCGCGGGGTCCGTGTGGCTCTAAGACTCCGAGCCAAGAAAGCAGGAAAATAAGAGAGCAACCTCATATCGGATTTCCTCCATCCCATCGGGCGAACACACTTCGCACGCAGCTCTGCCACACCCTCGCGAATGGCAAGCAACGGCTTAAGCGGTCCTCAAATTTGACTAAATTAACTATTCAGTAGCAACACCCACCACAGACATTCGTTAACGCGCTTATACTTCTGAAACAATTTCATGTCAAATAGAAATTTTATATTTGATCGAGAAATTTATGAGAGGGAGTGACTTTTCGGGGGGGGGCTGACCAAGAATCGCCCAAAATTTGGTCTGTTTATGTCGGCAAACTTCCGCTCCAAGCATTTTGGGACATTCCAAATGAACCTTTAGCCACATCGCTATGTTAAACATCAGGACTTTTGCAGGAAAAATGCGGGTATCCCAACTTCTCGACCAACCCGCCCACCATCATCAACCTATGAACTCACCTCACGTGCCCCGGCAACTCCACCCACAACGCGCTCAGCCCGTTCCACATGATCTGCACGCCAATGCACACCAGCAGAAACGACGTCAGTTGCAAAATCACCGTCATCCCCGTCGTCCCCAAAATCCGCCCCAGCCGGTCCGCGAATCCGTAGCAGAGAAATATACTCACCGCCAGCAAAGCGCACCCCACAAACGCCGTCAGAATGCTCCAGAAATACAGCCCATGATGATGAGGAGAATTCGCGCCCAGCGTAATCGCTACCGAAATCGACCCCGGCCCCACCGTCAGCGGCAGCGTCAACGGATAAAACGCGTCGCGATAAGGCTCCGTCGGAGCCACACTCTGTGCCGTTTCTTTATCGTCAAAGTTGCCGCCCTGCTTCAACAGCGCCCAGCCCGTCGACACCACGATCAGTCCCCCGCCCACTTGCACCACCGGCAGCGAAATCCCAAAAAACGAAAGTATGTGCGTCCCGATAAAATACGATCCCACCAGCAGGAAAAAACTGTTCATCGCAATCCGCCAGGACAGCGCCCGCCGGGTGCTCGCCGAGTATTGCCGCGTCATCGCCAGGAAAATCGGACTGCCCCCCAGCGGATCCACGATGGGAAACAGCGCGCTCAAAATCAGAAACAAACTCTTTGCCGCTTCCCACATGAACCCTCTCCCGCGAGCCTCATCTCAGCCAAAAATCAAATCGCCGCAGGCCTGTATCAGCAATGCCCTAGTGCACAGCGCCGCATCCGTTGCTCGTCAAGATAGGCTGCAGCGCGCGCAAATCTCCATCGATCGGCCCAGTCTTCAAATGTGAAATATCCAGCCCCAGCAATTTCGCCACCAGCGGATACACATTCACATTTTCAAACGGCGCGACTCGCACGCCTCGACAAATGTCCGGCCCGGCCGCAAAGAAACTCGCTTTCATCTCCGGCACCCGCGCCGGATCAAACCCATGCGCTCCAACTTCCTCGTGCCGCCCAACTCCCATCGCCCCGCCCACAACGCCAGAACCCGGCGCAGCCGCAGCCTGCTGCCTCGGCGCAGAAAACCGCACCAGGTAAGGACCAGTCGTCACGATGATCGGATCGCCCGACCGCGGATTGCTGTCATCGTGCAGCACGGCAGGCATCTGTGCACGCCGGTACACGTCAAACTTGTCACTCTTCCCGCGCAACGCCTCGTACACTCGCTCGGCATCCGCGTCCGACTTGGCATACAAGCTCGACCTCACAATTTTTTCAAACGCCCCGCTATCGCCAAAATATTTATCCAGCGTGATCCACTCGCCCTGCACTTTCGCCATGCCGTGATCCGAAAGCACGATCACATCCACTGGCAACTTCAGTTTCGCCACGCCTTCCTGCAGCAGCCCGACCTCGCGGTCCACCACCTGCACCGCCGCGCTCACTTCCTCGCTGTCCGGCCCGTACTCGTGCCCCGCATGGTCCACATCCGCAAAATAGACGGTAATCAAATGCGGGCGCCGCTCCGCCGGCAAACGCAGCCACGCCAGCACTTGCTGCACCCGCGCATCGTTCGGAACTCTGTCGTCGTACTTCACATAATAAGAAGGC
>JBBSFG010000226.1:0-6774 GCA_038238965.1 Candidatus Acidiferrales bacterium
ATCGCTTCGCTGGCCCGCGTCTCTTCGGCGCATTCCAGAATCCGCACTTCCGTGTAGCGAATCGCGTCCGTGTAGTAATCCACCTCCACACGCTTGACGTACGCTTTGCGTTCTTTGAAATCCAGATGCTCCACGTGATACTGCTGGCCGCCGTGGATATAAATCGCTTTTTCATGCACCGTCGTCAGCGCGCTCGAAAAATCCACTTCGCCGATCACCGTCGGCGCTCCGGTAATATCGATAATCACGAAGTTGTCGCTGGTTACGGAGCGCAGGCTCACCGTGTCCGCGGGGTATGCTTCCTGCGTCCAGTGGTAGTTCTCCCCTGCACGGTGTAAAAAGCCTGCTTCCGCCAGCCGCGCGCAGATATCCTGGACGTCTACCGCCCCAAAGCGTTCCTCGGGACCGATCGGAAGCTCGAATGCCGCACATTTCAGATGATTGACGAGAATTTCCAGATTGTCCGGCTGGATGAACGCATGTTCAGGTGTATTGCCGAAAAAATAATCGGAATTTCTGACCATGAACTGATCCAATGGCGCCGAGGAAGCCACCAATACAGCGCACGAACTGCCATTGCGTCGCCCCGCGCGTCCGGCACGCTGCCACGTCGCCGCAATAGTGCCCGGATAACCGGCCATCACTACCGTATCGAGCGATCCCACGTCGATGCCAAGTTCCAGCGCGCTCGTCGAAACCACGCCGCGAATCTGTCCGTCGCGCAGACCGCGCTCGATTTCTCGCCGTTCATTCGGCAGATATCCGCCTCGATAGCCGCGAATATTTGTAGCCTTGCCTGGCGCCTGGGGATTCGCCTGCTGAAGATACGTCAGCATGAGCTCCGTATGCAGCCGTGAATTTGCGAACACCATGGTTTGCAGATCGCGCTTTAAAAACTCCTGCGCTACGCGGCAGGTCTCATTGATATAGCTGCGTCGAATCCCCAGAGCGCGATTTACTACCGGCGGATTGTAGAAAACAAACGTTTTCTCCGCGGCTGGCGCACCGTTCTCATTCAACACTTCCACGTCTCTCTCCAGCAGCTTCGTCGCGAGCTCCCCCGGGTTTGCGATGGTCGCAGAGCAACAAACAAATTGCGGTTGGCAGCCGTAAAAATTCGCAACGCGTCTCAGACGCCGCAGCACATTGCAAAGATGGCTGCCGAACACACCTCGGTAGGTGTGCAGTTCGTCGAGAACGATGTATCGCAAATTCTCGAACAGCCTGGTCCATCGCGTGTGATGAGGCAGGATGCCCGTATGCAGCATGTCCGGATTGGTCAGCACGATGTGGCTTTTTTCGCGGATCGCTTTGCGAGCATCGCTCGGTGTGTCGCCATCGTAGGTAAAAACGCCGAAGCGGTTGTCCAGCCGTTCATTCACATCGTGAATTTCCGCCAACTGATCCTGCGCCAGCGCCTTGGTCGGAAAAAGATACATCGCGCGAGTATCGGAATTCTCGAGGATCGCGTTGATTACCGGCAGGTTGTAGCACAACGTCTTCCCCGAGGCCGTGGGAGTAACGATCACTACATTTTTTCCGTCATGAACTGCTTCGGCGGCCGCCGCCTGGTGAGTGTAAAGCCGCTCAATGTGTTTGGCCTGGTACGCGGCGCGCAAGTCCGCATGAACCCAGGCAGGGAAGTCCGTCCATTGCGCGGCCCGGGCAGGGAAGTGCCGCACCGCAGTCAGAGTTTCGCCGTCACGGTCGCGCAGCGCAAAGCCGTCCAGCACTTCCTGCACGCGCGTGATCGACGACGATTCGGCAGCCCTGCGAACTGCAAGAGATTCGGGCATAATCCGGCCCTCCGGTGAATTCGCCTTTTGTTCGCCAAAGCTAGCACGCGGAGCAATCGCGTGCAAGGCTAAATCACGAGGTGCGCAAACGAAGTATCAAGAGCGCGCCGATCGAGAAGAGCACAGCGGAAACTCCAAACGCGGCCTGCACGCTTACCGCGCTCCACAGAAACCCTATAAAGATGCTCGAAATAAAGTCGCCGCCGGCATTCACCGCCGCCAACGTTCCAAACGCCATGCCGTGCTGCTCTTTTGGAACGAGTTCGGCGGCCAGCGAGTCTTCCAGCGCTTCTTCAGTGCCGATGTACAGGCCAGCCAGCGCAAAAATCACGCCCAACATCCACAGTGACTGAGTGGCGAAGCACAGCAACACTGCGGTCACCGCCGCAAGCCCGTATCCGGCGGCAAGCACGAGTTTGCGTTGCGGAAGGTGATCGCTGAGCCACCCACTCAAATACGCGGAACCGGCGGAAAACACGTTATGCAAGGTGTACAGCCCGATGGCCAGGCTGGCGGCGCGAGCCGCGCCGTGGATCGGCGAAAGCATGCGCGACGCGTACAAAATCAATAGGGTGTGAGAAAAATCGCCCGCGCCAAAAATTCCCACGCCAAAAAGTAACCTGCGAAAGGGAACTGGCAGAGCGCGCACGCCGCCAAGAAATGTCTGCGTGGGCTTCGCTGTAAACGGTCGTTCACGAACCAGCACCCAGAACAAAACCGCCGCCAACAATCCCGGCAGCAGTGTCCACAAAAATACCTTTCGATAGGAATGTCCCGTCGCGTGCAGCAGCCACAATGCGCTTAGTGGCCCGGCGATAGCGCCGACAGTGTCCATCAAGCGCTCTAATCCGAAGGCGCGCCCGTAGGCGCCCGGCGGCACATCCGCTGCCAGCAGTGCCTTTTTCGCGGGCGATCGGATACCGCGTCCCAGCCACGCCGCCGCGCGACCGAACAGCACGTGGTACGCATGCGTCGCGATCGCAAACGACGCCGTTGCCAGCGCCGTGAATGCATATCCGATCACTGCGAGCGGCTTGCGATGTTTCAGTCGATCCGTGTAATGCCCCGACGCCAGTTTCGTAAAACTCGACAGACCGTCGGCGATGCCTTCGATCGCTCCCAGCCACGCCGGCCCGGCGCCGATGGACGCCAGAAACGCCGGCAGCACCGCCGTCGCGGTCTCGTGACTCCAGTCGCTGAACAGGCTCGTTAAGCCGACGCCCAGCACCGTTCGATTCAGCCACCCGTTCTTCGTCTTTACTTCAGGCATGTTCGGAATTATGGCAGGCCATTGCGCATTTTATTTTGGATAAACATCTGCGGTAGCGTTTACCGCTTCGCGGCTCGATACAGAATCACGCGTACTTTTTCCAGGGTGATCAAACCACCCTCCACCATATCATCCAGCCGCGGTAGAATTTGCTCAATACGTTCGGCAGTCTCGATCACTTCAAGAATGATCGGCAAATCTTGTGACATCCTCAACAGTTTGTCGGTGTGATAGACACTCGACCCGCCAAATCCTCCAACCCCGCGTAGAACCGTCGCTCCTGAAAATCCTTCTTTACGCAACATCTCGACAATCGCTTCATGTAGCGATTTTCCGTGCCATTTGTCCGATTCCCCGATGTGAACGCGCATCAGTACTCGTTCCCCTTCAAACTTTTCGTGCGTCATCGCCGCCCCCAACCCCACCTCTTAGTATTTGTTAGCCAACCGAATGCCCACCACCGACAGGAACAGCCCGGCAATTACGCTGGCTCCCACATAAATAGAAGCGCGCGTCCATTCGCCATTTTCCATCATTTTTGCCGTCTCCCAGCCGAAGCTGGAAAAAGTTGTATATCCGCCAAAGAAGCCAACGGCGATGGCCACGCGCCAGTCCGGCGAAATCACCATGCGATTCAACGTAAACTGCGCGATCAATCCGAGAAAAAAACAGCCCGTCAGGTTTACGAGCAGCGTGCCATAAGGAAACGCTCCCCCCGTGCGAACTTGCACCACGCCCTGCAATCCATAACGGGCCAGTGTCCCGGCGGCCCCAAATAACGCGATCAGTAAAATTTTCAAATTGTCTCCAGTTCGTTTCCATGCGCGCCGTCGAACGGGCGCGAAAAACAAAAAACTCCTGGCGCCGCCAGGCAGCCAGGAGTCATCAGATCCAGAAAATGTCCGGAACGGTTATGGCGAACTCCATCGCCGTAAGATTTTCATCAGTCTACCACTTTACTCAAATCTAAAGACCGGTTTTAACGATCACGCGGACGGTTGGGATACCTGCTCAGCCCACCTTAGTAGTGAAACCGGTATTTCACCTGTACGAAAATCTCGCGCGGATTGACATAGTGTGTGCCGCCGAAAGTCACGCTGTTATCGATGAGGAATCTGCGATTTGCGACATTGAGCCCACTCACTCCCACGGAAAGCTGCTCACCAAAATTCTTTCTCACGGTAAGGTCGAATGTGGTGTGACCCGGAAGATGTCGAGACTCGTCATCCCCATTCACGAACCCCGACCCGTAATACACGTCTGCCGATGCGTAGCTTCGCCACGGCAAAGTAACATTGCCCCCGACATGCAGCGTATTTCGTTGATCGTGATCCAGGAAGAAATACCCGTCGTCATCCGGCGGCTCAAAATCGGTCAGTCCGCCGTTAATCGCGCCCCTCCCTTGCGCAATCTGATTCGAATACGTCACGTAGAGCTGGCCCCGGTTGGCGATTTTTGGTGAACGCACCGTCAATTCCCACCCGCGAATTAACGCTCCATCAATGGTCAGCGGAAAAAATATATCCGAATTCCCGACACTGCTGTGGTCGAAGTAATTGTTCGCCCGGGTCCGAAACGTGTCGGCGTCCAGAATCCATCCTCTAATCGGAATCGCAACCCCAAACTGCGACTCTTCGTCGCGTTCACCGTGCAGTGGAATAAACCCTAAGTTCTGCGACGTAACGAATTCCAGCAACGGTCCCGAAGCCGTAAGCAAAGGCGGTGCCTGATAAAAGCGTCCGTAAAATCCGCGGAATACCCAGTTGAGCTTCGGTATTCGCACCGCCGCCCCGAACCGCGGGCTGGTGGCGTTCTCCACCAGGCTCCCGGAAAAGTGCGTCTGGCGAAGCCCGGCGTTCAGCGTAAACCACGAAGTCGCGCGAAATTCGTCTTCTGCGAATAACGCCGTCATCGAGCCAGTCAGGTTTTCCGGGTGCCGGAAATTTTGACCAAAAGCCGGGTCGCTGGGATCATTGAAAATCACGCCGAATAGTTCGTCATTCTGCTGGGCAAACGCATACACGCCCGCACGCCCATTGTTTCGGCCCTTAATGAGTGCCAGAGTCGCCTGCCCGCCCTCGTAGTGAGAGGCCCTGCGGTCGGTCGTCGCGCTCGGAAAATCGTTCGGATTGCTTTCGTAATTGGCGCTGTTGAAGTGGTAGAAGGGAGAAACGGTGAGCACCACACCTGTGCCAAAGGTGCGCACCCATGAAAAGGCCGCAAACGCATCCGCCTCATTGTTTACATCCCGCAGTCCGCTGCTCACCGGGTCGTCCGGCGCGTATGGAATCTGATAGTGATCTCTGCGCAATGAACTGACAAAGCGCAGTTGGTCCCGGGAGTCCAGATTGAACATAAGCGATGTGAATCCGCCATAGCCGTCCGTGCCGTCGTGAACGACCGCGGACGTAGGCGTCTCCAGCCCCAGATTCGTGCGGCTCCCGTTGACGCTGGCGTAGTACGCAAAGCGGTTGCTGTGTCCGCCGAAATTAATTTGGTCGTCCGTCTGATAAAAATTGCCAAAGCTGGCCACTACCTCGGCATCGTTGTTCCATTCGAATCCCGTGCGCGGCGCAATGTTAAATACACCATAGGTTCGTTCGCCGAAATCGGCTGAATAACTGCCCCTTTGCGCTTCCACCGTGTCGATGTCTTTCGGATCGATTTGCGGGCCCAGGTTGCTGGCGATGTTGGTGTTGGGAATCGGCACGCCATCAATCAGCCAGCTCACCTGGTGTCCGCCGCGCACATGCAACTGGTCGTGCGTAACGTACGCGCCCGGGACGTAATTTGTGATCATCGCTACACTGTTCGAACGCGTCGCTCCCGGCGTATCGCTGATTTCTTTGCGATCGATCAGGTTCGTCGGCGTCGCCGACTCTGTTTGCTCCGCAGCGGAATTGGCTGACACCGTCACCGATTCCACCTGGCTGGCCAGGTACAACTCAAAATGCAGAATCGGCGCGCTGCCCGACAACACACTCAAACTATGTGTTTCGGGCACAAACACCGGATCCGATGCGGTCACCGTGTACTCGCCAAGCGGCACCGCATCAAAGTGGAACTGCCCGTCCACATCCGTGTCCACTGTCACGCTGTACTGTGAATCCTTTGCCGCCAGAACAACTTTTACGTTCGCCACCGGTCGGTGCTGCGGATCGTGGACAATTCCACGCACCGTACCGAACACGGTAGCAGAGACAGTTCCACTGCAAAGCGATGCAATAGCGCACACACAGAGAAGCTTTCGCATGAGATCCTCCCGATCTTTAAGCGCGTAAGGGCGCGGTCGCAGTGACCGCAGCCAGTGGGTTTACTGAATTACGTCGCGGATGATTTACAGCGCGAAACGGGAGACGCGAGGAGGAGGCGAAAGCACTTCAGAAGAACGAGGCAATCGATTCGATTTCAGCACCACCGCAACGGTGGTCGCGCCATCCTGCGTCGCCAGCGAAGCTGGGGCCGGCAGCACAAACGCGATCTGCCCAAGCAGCGGCCCATCGGCGCTTTGGCAGCACTTCATGCTGCAGTCGGTCATAGCAGTTTGATGTTCGCATTCGGAAGTGTGCGCGGGAGCTTTCGAATGGTGATGTTCGGGAATCGGGCAATGATCGCCTGTGCAACACGCGGCCGCGTGGGCGCTCCAGGCGGCGCCGGCAAAGGGAGCCAGCAATACGATCGCGGCAAGCAGGCAGAACCAGGCTTGCA
>JBBSFG010000227.1:0-6771 GCA_038238965.1 Candidatus Acidiferrales bacterium
GCCACACAATTGAAAGCCACGCCGCCTGCAAGACAAACCGCCTTCATGCCGGTTTCTTTCGCCAGCTTTCGCAACATGCCCAGGTACACTTCTTCGAGTCGCGCCTGTAGAGAGCAAGCCAGATTTTTGTGGCGCTGCTCCACTGGCTCGTCGGGATGGCGCACCGGGCCAAGGCGCCGGGACATTTCGGGCGAAAACATTTTGCCCAGCGTGGGCGTCTTGTCGGCCTCCGCCCAGGTCATCTCCGGGCCGGAACGATGATGCGTAAAGTAATCGAGGCCAAGCCGAAATCCGTTTGCGCGGGAATTTTCGTCGAAGCGCACAATGTCGCGAAAGGCTTCCAGGCGATCGGGCTGCCCGTAGGCACCCAGCCCCATCACTTTGTATTCGTCGCCGAATTTCAGGAAGCCCAGAAATTGCGTGACCGCGCTGTAAAAAAGTCCCAATGAGTGGGGAAACGCCACCGCGCCGTGAATGCTCATGCGGCTGCCTTCGCCCACGCCCCACATGGAGCTCGCAAAATCGCCCAAGCCGTCGGCGGAAAGCAAAGCCGCCCGCTCGAAGGGAGAAACAAAAAAACTGCTGGCCAGATGCGCCTGGTGATGTTCGATGCGATGAAATTTGGCCTTAATTTTCTTCGGATCGGCGTCAAACGCCGCGGCGAGCGCTTCAGGAATTCCGGAAAAGCTGACCAGCACCTTAGCGCGCTGCCTGGCGAAGGACGGCATGCGCAGCGCATACATCAGCTTGGTAAAAAGTCGCGCGTAAGGATTTCGCGGAATGGCTACGTGATCGATGTCGGAGAGCGTGAGACCGGCTTCCTTGAGGCAGTAACGAATAGCCTGCGCGGGAAAACCCGCGGCATATTTAACGCGATTGAAACGCTCTTCTTCGACGGCGGCGATAAGTTGGCCGTCGCAAACAATCGCGGCGGAAGCATTGCCATGATAGGCATTGATCCCAAGAATGTTCATCGGATGTTCATGGAGCGAAGATCAGTTTAACCCAGCCGCGGCGCTTCACGCCGGTAGGTGACGTCGGCACCATTCGTTTAAAACGTAGAGCGACCACGGGCGGGACCACGAGGTTTTTTTTGCCAAGAAATCGTTCCACACGGCGCGAACACCGTCGGAATGCAAATGCGGCGCCAGCCTGGGAGAGATCGACGCGAAACTCGATTCCAGGCGCGCGCGCAACGGACCGCGCAGCCATTCTTCCCACGGCAGCGTGAACGTGCGCTTGCGCTGCGCCAGAATTTCCGGCGGCAATACGTCGCGCAGCGCTTCCACCAGCAGCGCTTTTTTCGAGCCATCGCGGACACGCGCCGCATCGGGCAAAGCACTGACAAATTCCATCAGCGGGGTGTCGAGCAGCGGCACGCGTACTTCGAGCGAGCGCGCCATGCTGACCGAATCGGTGTCGCGCAACAGCGTGCTGGCCATGTAGGCGCGTATTTCGAGCCAGGAAATTCCCGCGACAAGCGGCAACTTCGCGGCTTCATCCGCGGCGCGTTGCAGCCAGCCGAGCCACGTGGGATCGAGAGTGACGCCGTCGGCCCCGACGCTGCTGGCGCGAAAGCGCGGGTTGATGAGCGTTTCAAGACGACCACCTGGTGGGAAAAGAGCTCGCGCAAAAAAATATACGTGCGGGAAAATGTGCGGATCGGCCCACGCGGCCGCAGCTTTGTGCGCGGCATCCGGCATCTGGCCACGCGAAAGTATCCCGCGAAACACCGGTGATAAGGCACGCCGCAGCGGCGCAGGGAAAGCTTTCCCCAGCTGCGCCAGCTTCGCGAGTCGCGGCACATCCGAAAACGTGGAGTAACCGGCAAATAATTCATCGCCGCCCAGCCCGCTGAGCGCCACTTTTAGTCCCACTTCGCACGCCGCCCACGAAACAAAGTACGTATTGATGCCATCCATGCTGGGCTGATCGAGCGCAGCGACGGCTTCGTCGATACGCGAAATCATCGCGCCGCCGTCCAGCGGTACTTCCGTGTGACGCGAGCCGCAGCGATCGGCTACCACCCGCGCCAGCGCCGCTTCGTCGTAAGACGTTCCAGGAAACGTAAGCGTGAAGCTGCGAATACCCGCATCGGCGCGTCCGGCAAGCATGGCTATCGCGCTGGAATCCAGGCCGCTCGAAAGAAACAGCCCCACGGGCACGTCGGCGATGAGATGAGTTTCTACGGCGTCCTGCAGCAGCGGGCGAAGAGCGCACGCCGCCGCGGGAAAGTCTTTGGGACGTTTGGGATCGCGAGCAGCGGAACTTCGCGCCGGGTCATACCACGGCCGCGCGCGTGGCACCCGCCGGCGTTCCGGAATGTGCAGCAGCATTTTGTGGCCGGGCGGCAAAGAGAAAACACCCTCAAGTAGCGTCACCGGCTCCGAAACGCTGCCGAATAGCAAATAGGAGGTGAGAGCGTCTGGCGAGATTTCGCCGGAGCAAAGCCCGGCTGCAAGCAACGCGCGCACTTCCGACGCGAACGCAAACCCGGATCCTGTCTGCGTGTAATACAACGGCTTGATGCCCAGCGGGTCGCGCGCAATAAAAACCACCGGCACAGTGGCATAACGTTGGCGCAGGTCCAACAGAGCGAACGCAAACATTCCGCGCAACTCGTGGAGGCAATCCTCTCCCCATTCTTCCCAGGCGTGCACCAGAATTTCGGTGTCGGACTGCGTGGCGAATCGATGGCCGCACAGCATCAGCGATTCGCGCAACATGCGATAGTTATAGAGCTCGCCGTTGAAAATGACCGCTACATCGTGGGTTTCATTCCACACCGGCTGATTGCCGCCCGGCAAATCGATGATGCTCAGGCGGCGCATGCCCAGGGCCAGGCCTGGAGCGCGCGGTTCGTCCAGCAGAAATCCTTCGCCATCCGGTCCGCGGTGATATAGAGCGGCGGTCATGGTTTCCACACACGACCGGGCACGCTGATCGTGCACAGCGAAGGCGGCGCCACAAATGCCGCACACGCTACTCTTCGATCTCCGGCGTGGAGAAAAAAGTAGCGCTGGCGCGCGCGATATGGCGCCGGAAACGGTACCGGAGAACGCGCAGGCGATGATCCGCGTACCACGCGAGTAGCAGCCGAAGCCCAAGGAAAAAGATAAAAAATAGCGTGGAGACGAAGAAGAAAAAGAAGGATTCGCGCTCAAGCAGCAGGCCCCAGTCAAGGTCTTCATCCCAGGTGGGATCGATCCACCGCAGTCCGGCACGCATTCCCAAGCCGCCTAACGGCAAACGACCGACCCGCACATGACCGACGTGCTCATAATTATAGAAAGCGGGATAGTTCGGGATTTTGCCCGTGGCTTGCGTGAACACTTCGGGACTTCGCAACTCCGTGCGAGTAAGTGTGTGGCCCTGGTCATCGCGCAAAATCAGCCGAAACGTGGGATCGACAATAATCCAGCGGCCATCGATCAGCACTTCGGCGACTACGTGATTGGCGAAGTTTTGGGGACTCAGCAGCAGCAGGCGGCGGGCCTGCAGCCCTGCGCTGCGGGTAAGATTCAGAAAAGCGTTGGTAGCCGTCCCGCAAACACTGAGCAACTGCCGATAGTTGAGCGTAACCTCGGGATCGCGATAGGCAAGCGCCGCCGGATTCGCGGCCACGGCGCGCGGCGGCCCAGTGCGCATCCAGGTGAGAATGGCGGCAACCTTTTCTTCCGGAGTGAAGCCGCTGGGAACCACGGCGTCTGAAAATCCCTTCAAGTACCGGCGCACGGAATACTCCCAGGCCGCGCCGTAACCGAGGAACAACATGGTGGCGATAAGCAATGCATTGACGGTGCGCCAGATTACGCGAAACATCGCCACTCGATGAATAGGGGAAGGCAAGGTTTACGTCCCCGGCCGCAACGGAACAGCGATATTTCCTGCACCGGTCAAACCCCCGTACACCGCTTCCATCTCCGCGACGGGTTCCTCCCAGTCGAGGCGCGAAACCACTTCCGCGCAGCCGGCCGTGAATCGAGCGTGAAGCACCGCGTCGCCGAGCAGCCGCACCAGCGCTTTCGCAAGAGACGACGCATCGTGCTCCACTTCCAGCCCGGCAATATCTTTCAACAGTGGCGCGATGCCGCATTGCGCCGTGATTATCACCGGTGTACCTGCGGCCATCGCTTCCGCCGCGGTGTTGCCGAAATTCTCGTTCCGGGAGGGCAGCACAAATACGTCCGCATCCCGATAGGCCGCCCACTTCTCTTCCCCGAATAAGGCGCCGGAGAATTTCACGCGGGTCGATACTCCGAGCCGCAAGGCTTCCAGAGCCAGGCGTCGCTGAAGTCCACCTTCGTCGGGGCCCGCGAATGCCAACATCAATTCACTCTCCCCAAGAGTTTCCGGAAGCTGCGCGAAAGCCTGCAGCAGCAACTCCGGGCTTTTTTTCAACGACAGGCGCCCCAGAAACAAAACCAGTTTGGCGCTTTCAGGGATGCCCAGAGCAGCGCGGAATTTGCCGTGTGCCGGCCACGAGGCAGGCGTCTCCACACCGTTCCGTCGGACCACAACTTTCTCTCTCGTCACTCCAGCCGCCACCAATTCTTCCACTTCCAGATGGGAAGTGGCGATCACTGCGCTGGAACCCGCCAACAATTGCTGTCCTATTAGGGAATGATACATCCGTTTCAAGAAGACGTTTCGGACTATTGGTACGAACATCCCGATGGGCTCGATCACGTACGGAATTTTTTGCTCTCGGGCCGCGGAAGCTGCTGCGGGACCGAGCAGATCGTACAAACCGAAGATATGAACGACATCGAAATTTTGCAGGCGGGCCCGCAGGTAACGTTTTATGGCGGGATTCCAGCTGAGTGCGCGGTAACGAAACCACGAAGGTAGATAGATCGATTGCACTCCGTTTTCGTTATGACGCCAGCCGAAAGGCGAACGATCCCAGCCCAGCGCCTGCAGGTCTGCGTCTGGTTGGGATCCCAAGCGTTTCTCCAGACCCCAGTCCGCGGTCAGCACGTTCACCGAGTGCCCCCGCCGCGCCAGGCCTTCCGACAACGCTCGCACTTTGACGGGTGGGCCGCCGAATTCCAGAAAGGGAGCGTAGGTTTCAGTAACGTTCAGGATTCGCATAGTTCGCGAAGTATTTTTTTCAAAGCTTTGGCGAAAACGCTGAAGCGAAATTCGTGTTCCACACGCTGGCAGCCTCGCGCGCCCATATTTCGCGCCTGCGCGACATCGGACAACAGCGTTTCAAGCGCCGTGGAAAGCTGAACGGCGTCGCCGTGTTGCACGAGGTATCCGGTCACCCCGTCGATGACCACTTCCGGCGCGCCGCCGTGGGCCCCGCCGATCACTGGTTTGCCGCATGCCATGGCTTCGAGGTACACCAGCCCAAAACCTTCGGCGAGACTCGGAAGCGCGAAAATTTCGCAGGCAGAGTAGCACGAGGCCAGTTCGGCGTAAGTAAGGCCGCTCAAGAAATGAACGTGCGAACGCACGCCGTTTTTTTCGGCCAGCTCCTCGAGCCAGGGGCGGTCGTCGCCTTCCCCGACCAGGGCTAGTTGCAATTCCGGCCAGCGCGGCAGCAGGCGCGGAACTGAGGTAATGAGCGTGTCCATCCCTTTATAGCGTTCGCTGGCGAGCCAGCGCCCCACGGTGAGGATCACCCGGCCGGTTGGAAAACCGGACGGCGGCGCAGCTTTTGCAGCGGCGGGAATAAGGGCTTCGAATTCGGGATCGAGAGCCCAGGGAAGAACGCGGAGGCGCTCGCGTTTCACTTTTTGATGAGCGATCACATGTTCCGCGGTGCTTTGACTGGGCGCAAGAATCAGGTTCGCGCGGCGTAGAGAACGGCGGCGGACGGGAGAGAGCGGCTCATACACTTCGATGCCGTGAGTGCAGATAATTGTTTTTATACGCGGCGCGGCGAGGCGCATGGTCTGTGTTACCGGCGCGAGATTAGGATGCGCGGCGAGCACCAGCTTGGCGTGGCGGCGCGCGGTACGCATGGCCGTCGCGGCGAAGCGACCCTTGGCGCGTTCGCAGCCGGTAAACACGAATTCGCGGCCGCCCACCGACATGCGATGCAGTTCCGGCGAATCATTCAGGCTGAAGAGACGGCATTCCATGGAGCGGCTGGCGGCGAATTCCGTCAGCACGGCAGCAAGATGGCGGCCGGCGCGTTGAATGCCGCCGGGGGCGTCCAGTTCAGAAAATATGCCGATGAGCACTGGCTGAGTCTGCCAAGCGCGGAGATGGAACGCAAGCGGCAGAGACTCCGAAGTTTGCGCGCCGAAGTTATCCACGTCACGAATGCATCGCGGTCAGCGCGGGGACGATGTCGAGGAGCCGGTCGAGATACAGATCGGCGGGATACACGGCGCGATCGTGGATGCCGAATCCGTAATTCACCACAGCGGCAAGCATGCCCGCGTTGCGCGCGGTTTGCACGTCCACTTCCGAGTCGCCTATGAGCAACGCTTCGTTAGGTCGCAAGCTGAACTCGCGAAGAATGGTATTGGCGCCCAGCGGATCTGGTTTTTTGGTGGAGAAACTATTGCCGCCATAAACGGCGCGAAAATATTTTTCCAGCCCGAGGGCTTCCAGGATGCGCACGCTGATGCGTACCGGTTTGTTGGTGAGCACGGCCATGGGCATGGCGGAAAGATGTTCGAGAGCTTCCGAAACGCCGGGGTAGGCGCAGGTGTTGTCCATTTTGTGCGCTTCGTAGTGGGTAAGGAAAAATTTCAGCGCGCGGTCGAGCTCGGCAGCATTGGTATTTTGGCCCAGCGACTTGGCCACCAGGAC
>JBBSFG010000228.1:0-6771 GCA_038238965.1 Candidatus Acidiferrales bacterium
AAACATGAACAGGCCGAAGAGATTGCTGACGGCTAGCGAGCCTAGGAGTTTGGGGCCGAAGGAGAAGAGGTCTGGACGCCAGGGGAGGCGCAGGATGCTGGTGAACCAGCCGGGGACGTGGGTGGAGATTTCGGGGTCCTGGAACAGATTGATGATGATGCCGAGGAGGCCGAAGACACCTCCGGCGGCGATGAGTCCACTGGAGTAGAGGGCGCCGGGGCTGGCTTCGCCTTCGTCTTTTTTCTTGGTGGTGGCGTCGACGAGGGAGCGAATCAAACCGCCGGCAAACATAGCGGCGGTGGTGCCGAGCGGCAGATAAGAGCCGGTGGCGAAGGCCAGGGAGCGCACACCGAGAATTTCGACGGCGATAACCAGAGCGACGCCCATCAGGACCAGCCGCCACGGGAGGCGTTGATTGAGGATGCCGCTGATGACCGTGGCCATCAGGCGCGCCTGAGGAGCGGGAGCTTTTTCGCTGCCGATTCCCTGGGCCCACTGATACTCGATTTGCTGCGTGGCGGGGCTGTACAAATATTCGCCGTCGGGAATGGTGTGCGAGCCGAGAGAATTGATCAGCGTGTAGTTCTTGCCTTGATAGGTAAACGAGTCGCGCTCGATTTTCACACCGTTGGGGAGGGCCGCGACGCTGACGGGAATCTGCGTAGGAATATATTTTTCGAGCCCTTTGTTCATCAGGTTGAGCGTGGTGCCGATGGCCAGAGTGGAAACGGTGACGCCGATCAACAGGCCCATCTGCTGCCAGTAGGGCGTGGCGCCGACGAGGAAGCCGGTCTTTAAATCCTGCGAAGTGGCTCCCGCGATGGCCGCGGCGATGCAGACTACGCCGCCAATCATCAAAGCTAGCACTTGATAGTTTGGCGCGGTCCAGCCGGCTACAAAAAATATCGCGCAGGTAGCCATCAGGGTGGCGATGCTCATGCCGCTGATGGGATTGGAGGAGTTGCCGAGAAGGCCGCTGATGCGCGCCGCGACGGTGACGAACAGAAAGCCGAAGACGGTGACGAAAATTCCGGCAAAAAGGTTGTGATACCAGTGGGTCTCAGCACCCGGGATGGGGTGAAAGGTAAGAAGGATCCACATCATCACGATGATCAGGCCGGAGCCGACCACTACCCAGCGCAGCGGCATGTCGCGATCGACGCGATCAGCCCCTGCGGACTTGCCGGCGCCTTCCTTGCGCACATCCTTCAGCCCGGCTTTCAGCGCGGAAAAAATGGTGGGGAGGGTGCGCAGCAGAGTGATCAATCCGGCGGCGGCGACAGCTCCCGCGCCCATGGGGCGAATATAGGTGCCCCAAATCTGGTCGGGCGTCATCAGCGGAATGGGAATGGTGGACGGATAAATCGGAACGCCATTGGCGAGCTGCCCGTAAAAACGGATGGCAGGCATGATGACCAGCCAGGAAATAATGCCGCCGGCAAAAAGAATGCCGGAGACACGCGAACCAATGATGTAGCCGACGCCGAGATATTCGGAAGTGATGGTGACGCGGAAGGATGCGCCGGAAAACCAGTTGGGGCGAGACTCCGGCTGGGAAGTCCAGGCCTGCACGGTGTTCATCAGGAAGGTATAAGCGCCGCCAAGGCCGAGGCCCCAGAATACGCGTCCGGCGAACGAGCCGCCGCGTTCCCCGGCAACCAAAACATCGGCGCAAGCGGTGCCTTCGGGGAAGCTGAGATTGCCGTGCTCTTTGACGATGAGCTGGCGGCGCAGCGGGACCATGAAGAGCACGCCGAGCCATCCTCCCAGCAGAGCCAGCGGAAAAATTCGCCAGAAAGTGAATTCGGCGCCAAAGCCCAGAAAGATCAGCGCGGGGATGGTGAACATTACTCCTGCGGCGAGCGATTCACCGGCGGAGCCGGTGGTTTGCACGATGTTGTTTTCGAGGATGGTGGAGCGGCCGAAGGCGCGCAGGATGCTGATGGACAGAACGGAAATAGGGATGGAAGCGGAAACGGTGAGACCGGCGCGGAGTCCTACGTAAACGGTGATGGCGCCGAATAATAGACCGAAGAGCGCGCCGAGGATAATGGCGCGAAGCGTGAACTCCTTGATGTTTTTGTCGTTGGGCACAAACGGCCGGAATTCGCCTGGCGGTGCGGTGGAACTCCACGGACGTTCGGTCAAAGAAAGCCTCCCGGGTGCCGAGCAGGGTACAGACCAAATTGGTTGCGTGCGGGATTATGCCGCAGGTGGGGCAAGTGGGGAAGAGAATCTTGGGTATCCGAGGAAGAAACGGGAAGACGACAGGTCTCTTGACAGGAACGTTTGCGAGCTATATTGTCCGCGGCAATACTGTAACAGGTCATCAACACTCGTTGAGAAGCCTGATGCCCTGGAGATGTGAGGCAAGCCCACTTCCTCGCAACCCGTGGAGCCCTGCCTTCAGCCATGTCCCTGGAGGTAAAACGTCATGTTGCGCCGCCGCCTGAGTTTTTTCGTCCTGATTTTCTGCACTTGCGCGCTGGTGCGGTCGCCACATTCGGCAAATGCCGATGAGTGGCAGCCGATAAATCCAGCGGAACTGAGTATGACCAGCGTGCCGGAAGCGCCGGGCGCCGCCGCTGTCATTCTATATCGACAAGTCGATCGTAACGACGCCGCCAACTTCGAATACAACTATAAGCGCATCAAGATCCTCACCGACGAGGGCCGAAAGTACGCCAATATTGAAATTCCGTTTGTTAAGGAAATCGGCGATGTGCACGCCATCAAGGCGCGCACCATTCGCCCGGATGGCACGATAGCCAATTTTGAAGGCAAGCCGCTGGAAAAAATGATCGTCAAGGCCAAGGGAGTAAAGTATCTGGCTAAGGTAATCATTCTGCCGGACGTGCAGGCGGGCAGCATCATCGAATATCACTACATCACCGAACTCAAGGCCTACCAAGTTTTCAATTCGCACTGGATTCTGAGCGAAGAACTATTCACCAAACATGCAAAGTTTTCGCTGAAACCCAGTGGATATTTTCCGGTGAATTGGAGCTGGCAGAGCCTGCCACCCGGCACCGCGCCGCCCAAGAACGAATTCAAAATTGTGAGCCTGGAAACCAACAATGTGCCGGCGTTCCAGACGGAAGACTACATGCCGCCGCAGAACGAGATGAAGGCGCGCGTCGATTTCGTATACAGCGAGAATGACGAGCGGACGCCCGAAAAATTCTGGAAGAACGAAGGCAAAAAGCAAAACGACCGGGTAGAAAGCTTCGTCGGCAAGCGCAAAGCCATGGAACAAGCCGTGGCGCAGATCGTTGCGCCAGGCGACACGCCGGAAGTAAAGCTGCGAAAAATCTATGAACGTGTGCAAAAGATCCGCAATACCGGTTATGAAGAGGAATTGACCGAGCAGGAAAAGAAACGCGGCAAGCAGAAGAACATAAACAATGTCGACGACCTGTGGAAGAACGGCTACGGAACGGGGAGCGAGATTACCTGGCTCTTTCTGGGCCTGGCACGAGCGGCCGGGCTGCAGGCCTATCCCGTGCTGGTGTCGCGGCGCAACGAATATTTGTTTCAGCCCAACTCCATGGATCCGCACCAACTGAATGACAACGTTGTGCTGGTCAAACTGGACGGCAAAGATACCTACTACGATCCTGGAACGGCCTTTACGCCATTTGGAATTCTTCCGTGGCCGGAGACTTTTGTGCATGGCTTGCGGCTCGATAAAGATGGCGGTGAGTGGGTCTCCACCTCGCTTCCAGACAGCTCGGTTTCTCACATCGACCGGAAAGCCGTTTTAAAGTTGACCCAAGAGGGTAGCCTGGAAGGCAAACTGACGATCACCTTTGCCGGGCTCGAAGCCCTCTCGATCAGGATTCAAGAACGCCTGGAAGACGCGGCAGCCCGAAAGAAATACATTGAGGATCAAGTTCGAGAATTCATCCCCGTGGGGATTGACCTCGACCTGACGAATACGCCCGACTGGAGCAGTTCGACCCCAACCTTGGTCGCGGAATTCGATGTCAAGATCCAAGGATGGGCCTCTGCCGCGGGGCGCCGCGCTTTGATTCCAGTGGGACTTTTCGGGGGGCCGGAGAAGCACGTGTTTGAACATGCTGCGCGCGTCCATCCAATCTATTTCGATTTTCCAACGGCGCGTTTGGATGACGTGACCATCGAATTGCCGCTGGACTGGAAAGTAAGCAGCGTGCCGAAGGGACGCACCGATGCCGGCAAAGTCTGCGCTTACAACACCACTTACGAGAACAAGCAAGGCACGCTGCACCTTACGCGGAGTTTAAGGATCGATACCATTTCGCTCGAAACCAAATATTACGGGGCCTTGCGGAATTTCTTTCAAGTGGTGAGGGATGGCGATGAACAACAAATCGTTTTGCAGCCAGGCGGGACCGCAGCTGCGAACTAGCCCGCTCTGGATGGTGATTGCGGCGGCTGGCGTTCTGGCGGCCGCGGCCCTGGCGTTTACCGTGTTCGTCTCCGTCACTGCCGCTTCCGCAGCGGAGGCCCCAGGCTGGATGCACAGCCTCACGAGCGTGCCCCTCCCCGAACATGACGAGAAAACCGATGCGGTGTTGCTCTATTCCGAATACGTATTGACGGTGCAACCCAACGGCAAGATTAAGGGATTGGAGCGTGCGGCATACAAAATCCTGCGGGCGGGCGGCAAAAAATTTGGAACGGTGCGCGTAAATTTCGACGCCGATACGCGCATCACCGCAATCCACGGATGGTGCATTCCCGCGCAAGGTAAAGACTATGAGGTCCGGGAAAAAGACGCCATCGAGACATCTTTGGGAGTGTCCGACGCCGACCTGATTACCAACGAGCGCAGCAGAATCCTGCAGATTCCAGCCGCAGACCCCGGAAATATTGTCGGGTACGAGGTGGAACAGGAGTTACGGCCATATGTTTTGCAGGACGAATGGCTTTTTCAGGGCCCCATTCCGGTTGCCGAGGCTCGCTACACTTTGCAGCTTCCGCCGGGGTGGGAGTACAAGACAGCGTGGTTGAATCACGATGAAATCAAGCCCACCTCGCCGGGAAATAATCAGTGGCAATGGATGGTAAAAAATGTTCCGGCAGTGAAACTCGAAAGGGGAATGCCGCCGTGGCGCGGGGTAGCTGAACAAATGGTGCTATCCCTGATTCCGGCGGGAGGCACATCGCAGAGCAAAGGATTTCAGAACTGGGACGACATGGGCAAGTGGCAAGCCGAGTTGTCCCGCGGCCGCCGCGACAGCTCGCCGGAAATAAAGCAGAAAGTCGCTTCGCTGACGGCGGGAATGACGGCGCCGCTGGAAAAAATGCGCGCTATCGCGTCGTTCACTCAAAAAGAGATTCGCTACGTAGCGATCGAACTGGGCATTGGCGGGTACCAGCCGCATCCCGCAAAAGAGATTTTCGCGCACCGTTACGGAGACTGCAAAGACAAAGCCACGCTGGCAAGCGCCATGCTGGCGGAGATCGGGGTGGACTCTTACTACATTGTGATTAATGCCGAGCGCGGCGCTGTTACTGCCGGGATGGCTCCACAAATTGGAATTTTTAACCACGCGATCCTGGCGATCAAGATGCCCGAAGGAGTTTCAGACCCTTCGCTGGTGGCCTTCGTCAACGATCCCAAGCTTGGGAAGTTGCTGGTGTTTGATCCAACCGATCAGATGACGCCCTTTGGCCAGTTGCGCGGAGCCTTACAGGCAAACTATGGATTGTTGGTGACGCCCACCGGGGGTGACCTTATCGAGTTGCCACAGTTGCCAGCTTCTCTGAATACCACGGAGCGCACTGCTAAATTCCAACTGGACGCTAAGGGCACGCTCAGCGGCGAGATCCGTGAAGTACGGCGGGGAGATCCCGCGGTAAACGAACGTTACGTGCTGCAGGCCGCGTCCAAGGATTCCGACAAAATCAAACCGATTGAGACGGCGCTGTCGCATTCGCTGGGAACTTTTCAGATCACCAAAGCGACAGTGGGAAATCTGATGCAATCGAATCTGCCGTTTGTGTACGACTATTCGCTGGTGGCGAATAACTACGCGAAATCGGCGGGCAATCTTTTGCTGGTGCGCCCGCGCGTCATTGGATACGAATCGCGAGATTTGCTGGAGACCAAGGAACCGCGCAAGTATGCGGTGGAATTCGAAGGCCCGTGGCGGGACACCGATACGTTTGAAATCGCGCTACCCGCGGGATATGAGGTCGACGATTTGCCACCGCCGGTGAACGCCGATTACAGTTTCGCCAGTTATCACAGCAAAGCGGAAGTAACGGGGAAAACGCTGAAATACACGCGCACTTTTGAGATTAAAGAACTCAGCGTGCCCGCCAGCAGAGCGGACGAATTGAAGAAGTTTTATCGCGAGATTGGAAATGACGAGCGCAACACCGCGGTCTTGAAGCCCGTCGCGAATTAGTGGACAGTCCAGATTTAGTCCGCAAACCGCCTGTGGGTGCCCCACCCTCGGATTTTTGAGGGTGGGTCTTGCTTTTGATTTTTTTTTCCTAGTCTTTGACTTTCCTCTCTGTCTTCTCCAGATTCGCTAAACTACGTCGATCGGAACCAGCCCAACTTCGCCCGTTTCATAAAACCCCCAACTACTCCACGGCCAATCCCCAGGGTTTTGCACTAAGCCCCGCAGCACTGGATTTGCATGCATGTACTGAAGTTTTTCCCGCAGCTTATGTTTCTTGTACAGGTTAAAATCGTAGTATCGCGCCTGCCAAAAACTTCGCAATTCCGTTTCTTGAGAAAACTCCGGCCGCTTTTGCAAAAGGTGCTCGCTCCGG
>JBBSFG010000229.1:0-6659 GCA_038238965.1 Candidatus Acidiferrales bacterium
GCCACAAATTCCCGAATGATTCCGTGAGTGATGGTCGTGAGCGCCGGCAGGGCCACACCGGGAGGCGTGAGAAAATCCACAAACTGCCGCAGATCTTTGCCGTAATTGGAAACGGTATGCGGCGAAGAGTTCTTAACCGAAACAAGATATTCGAGATAACTTTCGATGGCTTGTTTCATGGGCTTACAGCTCTCTGCGAAAAGCATACTAAAAACTTAGATGTGGGAACGAGACTCCGTGGCTGTATGCCCGGTCTGGTGGGAAATCGTAAAACTATTATTTTGCCGCCACGGGAACGGGCTCTTCCGCGGCGACCACCGGCGGTTGCCCTTCGGGAGCGAGAACTTCCCAGTCGCAACCTTCCTTGAGGCAGGTGCGCACCGTGCCGATCTTGGAGCGCTTCTCCACAATGAACGGCGCGCCGCATTTGGGGCAAGGCTCGGCGATGGGCATGTGCGGCGTGGTGAAATCGCAATCCGGATAACGCGAACAACCGTAGAAAACTCGTGGGCGGCCGCGCCCGCCTTTTCCGGCGCTGCCGCGGCGCACAAATTCGCCCGTGTCGCACTTGGGACACTTAATTCCCATGGTGATGGGCCGCGTGTACTTGCACTTCGGATAGCCGGAGCAGCCGATAAATTCGCCGAAGCGCCCGTGCTTCTTCACCAGCCCGGAATCGCACAGCGTGCATTTTTCGTCGAGAGGTTCGTCAGGCTGGCGCGCCGTGCGCGTGCCTTCCACCAGGCGGCGCGTGGTTTTGCAATCGGGATAGCCGGTGCACGCCAGGAAAACGCCGAAGCGCCCGCGCTTGATGGCCATCTCTTTTCCGCAGTTGTCGCAATACTCAATCTTGTTTTCGTCGCCGGGATTGGCTTCCGGCAGCTCCGGCGAAAGATCCTCGATGAAATCGCAATCGGGATACTTCGAGCAGCCCAGGAAAAATCCGTGGCGGCTGATGCGTTCCAGCAATTCTCCCTGGCCGCATTTCTCGCATTTTTTCCCGGTGGGAATGCCGGCTTTGTAAGAAAGCATTTCGTCGCCGGCTTTATCCAGATCGATTACAAATTTGTCCCAGAACTCGCCTACTGCGGCGCGCCATCCGAGCTTGCCTTCTTCGATTTCGTCCAGCTCATCTTCCAGGCGCGCGGTGAATGTCACGTCGAAAATATCTTCGAAGCTGCGCACCAACAGAACGCTGACGCGCTCGCCCAGCATAGTGGGATTAAAGCGTCCCTGGTCCTTCTTCACATATTCGCGATCCACCAGCGTGGAAATAATCGACGCGTACGTCGACGGCCGGCCGATACCTTTTTCTTCCAGATCTTTTACCAGCGTCGCGTCGTTGTATCGCGGAGGCGGCTCCGTAAAATGTTGATCGGGCCGAATTGTTTCCAGGCGCAGCACCTGACCCTCAGTCACGCGCGGCAGTGCATTGCCTTCGCCCTCATCGTCCTTCTCGTCTTCTTCTCGGTCGGCAACCGCCGCGGGAGTCTGGTACACCCGCAGGTAGCCGTCAAATTTCTGCACCGAGCCGTTGGCGCGGAAAGTGTAATCGCTCGCGCTGATATCAATAGTCGTCTGATCAAAAATTGCCGGCAGCATCTGCGAAGCCACGAAGCGCTGCCAGATCAATTGATACAGCTTGAATAAATCGTCTTCGAGATATTTGCGCACGTCTTCCGGCGCGCGCATGGCGTCGGTGGGCCGCACCGCTTCGTGGGCTTCCTGCGCATCTTTTTTCGATTTGTAGAAATTCGGTTTCTCGGGAAGGTAGTTCGAGCCGAAACGCTCGGGAATCATCTCGCGCACCTGCGCCAGCGCATCGGCCGACACGTTCACCGAATCGGTGCGCATGTACGTAATCAGCGCCACCGAGCCTTCTTCGCCAAGCTCCACGCCCTCATACAAACGCTGCGCCAGCGACATGGTGCGCTTCGCGGTATAGCGCAAACGGTTATACGCCGCTTGCTGCAGCTTGGAAGTGGTGAACGGCGGAGGCGGATTGCGTTTCTTCTCGCGCTGCGTGACGTTGGCAACCTGCCACTTGGCATCGCTGACCGCCGCGACAATCTTGTCGGCGGCGTCCTGGTTGGAAACTTCGATGTCCTCACCCTTGTGCTTGAACAGCTTCGCTTCAAACAGCGGCGGATTGCCGGCGTCGAGCATCGCGTGGATGCTCCAGTACTCCTGCGGCACGAACGCGCGAATCTGCATCTCGCGCTCCACAATCAGCCGCAGCGCCACGGTCTGCACCCGCCCCGCGGAAAGCCCGCGCCGCACCTTATCCCAAAGTATGGGAGAGATCTTGTAGCCCACCAGCCGGTCCAGCACGCGCCGCGCCTGCTGCGCATCCACCAGGTCGGCGTTTACGTCGCCCGCTTTGGCGAAGGCCGCCTTGATAGCCTTCGGCGTAATCTCGTTGAACATCACCCGCCGGTACTTCGCGCGGTCCGACTTTTTGGTGGCTAGCGTATCGAGCAGGTGCTGCGAGATGGCCTCCCCTTCACGGTCCGGGTCCGTCGCCAGGTACACGTTGGGGGCGACCTCGGCCGCCTTGCGCAGGTCGGCGATAACCTTAATCTTTCCCGGAATCACCTCCAGGGTCGGCTCGAAGATGTTCTCCGCGGTCACCACTACCGGCTTTACCGGCTTCTTCTCCTCGACCTTTTCGCCTTCCTTGCCTTTGCCCTTGGCCTTGGTTTTCTTCTTCTTTTTCTTCTTGGTTCCGTTTTCGCCGCCCGGCAAAAGAATACCCAACGTCTTTCTGGGAAGATCCAGGACGTGTCCTAGGGACGCTTTTACGACGTACTCGCGCCCCAAATACTTGTTGATCGTTTTCGCCTTAGCCGGCGATTCCACAATTACCAGCGAACGAGCCATGTTGCCTTTGTAACTCCGTAATCTTCCGCAGGAAGGGTTGACCGCAGGGGGGTGTGTCCTTCTCGCTACCTTATGCAGATGCAGAGATCGCGCTTGCGGGTGCTTTTTGTCGCCGCGCGGGCCGCGTTGTTAACGGCAAAATCACTTCTAAATCCAGCTACAGCATCACTTTACTGAACTGCTTGCCCGGCAGTTGCCGGACCACGCCTTTCATCTCCAGATCGAAAAGCGTAGCCAGAACTTCGGAAGAGTTCAAGCCCGAGTTTTCTACAAGTTCGTCGATGTGTCTGGTTTCTTCAACGTTCAGCAGCTCGTAAAGTTTCTTTTCCGAGGCTCCCAACGACGCTGCGGCCAGCAAGTTTCGCTGCTCCGCTTCGGGCCGCTCCACTTTCAAAAGCGCCGCTCGCACGGGCGTCGACAGTTCCTCAATCACGTCCTCCGCATTGACCACCAGCTTGGCGCCTTGCTTGATCAACAGGTTGGGCGCGAAGCTCACTGCCTGGGTCACATTTCCCGGCACGCCGAACACCTCGCGCCCAAATTCCATTGCCAGCCGCGCGGTAATCAAAGATCCGCTGAATTCGGCGCCCTCGATCACCACCACCCCCAGCGGCATCCCGGCCACAATTCGATTCCGGATCGGGAAATTCTCCGGCGCGGGATGCGTCCCCAATGGAAACTCGCTCAGGATGGCGCCCCGTTCCAGAACCTTTTCGTACAACTTTCTATTTTCTTTCGGGTAACAGACATCGATGCCCGTACCAAGTACTCCGATGGCCCGCCCATTCGCGGCCAAAGCCCCCTGGTGCCCGAGGGCATCAATGCCCCGCGCCATGCCACTCAGAATCGCCAGGCCGCGCGCCGCCAGATCGCGTCCGAGCCGCTCCGCCATTTGCGAACCGTACAGCGTGGGGCGCCGCGTGCCGACGATGCTCAGGCAGGGAAGATTGAGGATTTGCGGATCGCCGCGCAGGTACAACAACACTGGCGGATCGTAAATTTGCAGCAGATTCTGCGGGTATTCCGGCTCCGTCCAGTTCACCAGCCGGCAGCCGGAAATATTCCGGATCCCCGCCAGCTCTTTTTCAGCGCGCTTGAAACCTTCTTTTTTGAAAATCGCCTGCGCCACCAGGGCCGGCAGGCTGCAGGATTCCAGCTCGGTCAGCGACGCGTGGAATATCCGATCGGGCGAGCCAAACTTGCGCAGCAGGCGCGCAGACAAACGGCACGCCAGGCCAGGAGTCAGCGCCAGCGCGAGCCAGGAGAGGGATGCGTCTAGCTCCATCGCAGGTTGAGCGTAAGCGCTACGTTACACTAATGTCAACTGTCAATATGTTAACGACCCGTAGGTGGCGTCAACAAGAAGGAGTGGACTGCGGTTGCGCCGGATCCTCCAGCAGAACGTTTTCCAGAGCGGCAAGAAAAATGTCCGCGTCGCGTTCGGAGGTGATCAGCGGCGGGCGCAGCTTTATCACATTGTGATGCGGCCCGTCGGTACCGGTAAGAATGCCGCATTCGCGCAACCGGTTCACCACGTAGCCGGCTTGCAACGGGGCAGGCTTGCGCGTCTCGCGATCCAGCACCAGGTCCAGCCCTAGAAACAATCCAGACCCCCGCACATCGCCGATCAGAGGAAATTTCTGCTGCAAAGCGAGCAATGACTTTTTTAGATAATCGCCTACGCGCAACGCTCGCTCTTGCAAATGTTCTTCTTCCACAACATCCAGTACCGCCAGCCCCGCTGCGCAGGCCACCGGATTACCGCCGAACGTGCTGAAAAATTCCATGCCATTGTCGAACGAAGCGGCAATCTCCGGCGTGGTCACCACCGCGCCAAGCGGAAAACCGTTCCCGATGGGCTTTCCCAAAACAACAATGTCGGGAACCACGTTCTGCGTTTCGAATCCCCAGAAATGCGTCCCCAAACGACCGAAGCCAACTTGCACTTCGTCCGCGATGCATACTCCGCCGTGTGCGCGTACGCGCGCGTACACATCTGCAAGATAGCCCGGAGGATAAACAATCTGCCCGCCCACGCTTGGCAGCATCTCCGCAATGAACGCGGCTACCCCGCGATTTTCCTTTTGCACTCGTTCCACTATCTCGCCAACGGCGTCGGCATATTTCGCACCGGCGCGCGCATCATCGCGGCGATATTTTCCGCGATAGTCATCCGCAAGCGGCGCCACGTGAACCCACGGCTTGCGCCCTCTGCCTCCGGGCCCGTCGAATTTATACGGGCTGATGTCGATGAGCGTGGACGTGTTCCCGTGATACGCATGTTCCAGAACAATGACATCCTCGCGCTCGGTGTGTGCGCGTGCCAGCCGCAAGGCCAGCTCATTCGCCTCGCTGCCGGAATTCACGAAGTAGCAAACGCGCAAAGGCGGCGGCAGGCGAGCCGTGAGCCTCTCGGCGTACCGGTTCACCAGGTCATGCAGATAGCGCGTGTTGGTATTCAGCAGCGCCAATTGCTTCTGCGCGGCTTGCACGACACGAGGATGGCTGTGGCCCACCAGCGGCACATTGTTGTAGAAGTCCAGAAACGCGCGCCCCGTTTCATCGTAAAGATGCTGCATCCAGCCGCGTACCACTTTCAGCGGCTCGCGGTAAGAGACACTCAGATTTTTTCCCAGCACAGCGCGGCGAGTCGCTAATAATTCCTTCGGCGACCGCTCCTCCGCCGGGAACCGTTCTACGGAAATTCCTATTAGAAGATTCGGATCGGGTGAAAGGCCGGTCCATACCGCGCGCTGCGAAGCAAACGTCACTCCGGGAAAATTAGCGCCCAGATCGAGCAAATCCAGAATAATTTGAAAATGAAGGTGTGGGGGCCACCCTCCGTTTTCAATCGCGGTGCCGATACGCGCGAACTGTTCTCCGCGCGCGACGCGCTGGCCGAGTTTCAGGCGCTCGAGAGTATTCGCGCTCAAATGCCCGTACAAAGTAAAAAACTCGCCAGCCTCGTGCACCTCGTGCTTGAGAATCACCAGCGGCCCATAGTCGAGCGGCGCAGCGTTATTCGCCAGCACATGCACTACACCTTCAAGCGGTGCCAGCACCGCGGTCCCCGGCTCAACAAAGAAGTCCATCCCCAGGTGAATGGTCCGGCGCTCGCCCAGCGGATCCATCTCCGAGCCAAATAGCGGCGACGTATAGAGCAGTCGCGCTTCCTTGTAGCGGCCGACGCCGATCGCCGCCCCGGCTTTGCTTATGTGCTCACAAATCTTCCGAGTCAGCACCGGCGTTTCAGAAGCGCGTGGATCGGCGCCGAGAAATTCGCTTCCCACACTCAGATCAAAAACGGCGCTGGGCACAGCGCGCAAATCCATTTCGAATACAGACGCCGCGGCACTGCCATTCTTCTCAAGCCATTTCTGAACCCGCGCGCTCTGCGGCACTGGAGTCAAGCCGCAGGCTTCACGAAACGTGTAGTGCGCAAAGCGCGGATGAATAATGCCCAGGCGCTCCAGCGCCTCCCAGGCCGGTGCTTCGCTGATGGTCACATACGGATCGTCTGATTTAACCGTCTTGCGCTGCGCGGAATTTGTCACGCTGACCGCTAGGCGCATTCCGATCAGCGCGTAAAGCGCGCCTATCTCACGCTCTTCCAGCGGAAACACTTCGTGGTATCCGGCCACAACCGCTGCCGCCGCGCGCAAAACATCCTTTTTTCCAAGCATGGCGTAGGCAGCCGCGATGGCAACTTCCGAAACCGTCATGCCGTAGTGCATGTCGCCAAAATCGATAACGCTCACAGCCTTGCGCGGCAGCGGCCA
>JBBSFG010000230.1:0-6603 GCA_038238965.1 Candidatus Acidiferrales bacterium
CGCCAAAACGTGGCCGCCACACCTCTCACTCATAGCGAAGAATGTCCACCGGCAGAAGCTTTGCGGCGGCCCGCGCCGGCAGGATAGTCGCCGCCAGAGATATGCCCATGGAGATCGCCCCGATCCATACCCCATCCAACAGCCCCGGGTGAAATGGCACATAGGGAACCGCATACACTTGAGGATCGAGCGGAATCAAATGATAGATACCGCCGACGAACGAAACCGTATAACCGAACAACAGCCCGAGAACCGTCCCGACCGCGCCAACCGTAACTCCCTGCCACAAGAAAATTTTTCGAACTTGCGGACGACGCGCGCCCAGGGACATCAGTACGGCTATATCTCGCGACTTGTCGGTCACGGTCATCGATAACACTACGAGGATATTGAGTCCGGCGACGAAGGTGATCAATCCTATAAAAATCGCCGTGACCAGCTTTTCCATGTGCAGGGCTCGGAAGAGAGCTCGGTTTTCTTCCATCCACGTTGTCGCTGCGAATCCCGGTCCCGCAGCTTGAAGCAATTGCTGAGCCACGTTGTACGCGTTGTCGGGCTTGTCTAGGCGGAACTCCAGAACGTTCACCAGGTCGCCGCCGCCCGAAAGATTTTGCGCCGCCGGCAAGGTTAAAAAACACCAATTCTGGTCGTAATCATAAAAACCTGAATCAAAGACCCCCGCCACCCGGAATCTTCGAGACCGCGGAAGCAATCCGAAGGGCGTCAAGCGGCCCTGCGGACTGGTGAGCGTCACGTAATCGCCCGGCGAAAGTCTCCATTCCCTGGCGAGCTGCTTCCCCACCAGCAATCCATCAATGCCGTCGCGATCGGCTGCAAAATTCAGTTGGCCCGCGACGATGCGCTGCAAAGCCAGGTCGCTGAGTCGCTCCCGCTGCGGATCAATGCCTTTACTGACCACCCCGCGCGCTTCCCCCGCGAACGACATCAGCACCGTCTGGTAAACGGCCGGTGTAACGGAACGCACTCCCGCTATAGAGGATAGACTCCTGGCCAGCGCTTCATAATCGCGGATTCCCCCCGTGCCCGGCCGGGTAAGAGAGATGTGCGGGGTCACTTCCAGCAGACGGTCCTGCAGGGTTTCGCGAAAACCGGTGTTCATCGACAGCGCGATCACCAACGTGGCCACTCCCGCTGCGACGCCCACCACGGAAAATAACGTCACCAGGCGAAGCACCGCGGGGCGGTGCGGAGACCGCAGGTAACGCCGGGCCACAAACCATTCAAGACGCATAGCGGGCCGCGCTCTTTATGCTTTCTCGCCGGGCTTTTCGAGCAACTGGCCGGCTTGCGATTCCGGAGCTTCGGGGCGCAACAGGGGAAAGAGGATGACGTCGCGAATAGACCTTGAATCGGTAAGCAGCATGGTCAGCCGGTCGATTCCAATGCCTTCTCCCGCAGTCGGCGGCATGCCGTAGCACAGCGCCTGGATGTAATCCACGTCCAGCCTTTTCGGAGACTCCTCGCCGCCTTGCGCGATCTGCGCCAGAAAACGCCGCTCCTGTTCGGCGGGATCGTTTAGCTCGGAAAAACCATTGGCGATTTCCATTCCGCCGGCGTACACCTCAAAACGCTCCACCAGTGTGGGATCATCCGCTTTCTGTTTCGACAAAGGCGAGATTTCGATAGGAAAATCGTAAAGAATCGTCGGCTGTATCAGTTTGCTTTCGGCGATGGTTTCAAAGAGCACGCCGGTCCACTCCCCAGCCGTCAGATTGCCTTTAGCCGCGGCGTACGGAGCGCCCGAAGCCTTGGCCCAGGCGTTGTATCTCTGCGTGATAGCAGAAGGCCCGCTCGGTGCCGCCAATTCTTCCAGTGTAGGCGCGCCCTGCAGCTCCGCGGGCCAGTACTTTACGATAGCTTCGCGCATGGACAAGCGCTGAAATTTTGCGAAATCCAGCTCATGCTCGCCATATTTTATTACTGTCGAACCGGTGAGCTTGCTGGCCAGCAAGGCGAAAAGCTCTTCGTTCAGATCCATCAGATCGCGATAATTGCTGTACGCCTCATAAAACTCCAGCATGGTAAATTCCGGATTGTGCTGCGTGGAAATACCTTCGTTGCGAAAATTGCGATTGATTTCATATACGCGGTCGAACCCGCCCACCGTGAGCCTCTTTAAATAGAGCTCCGGCGCGATGCGCAGATAAAGGTCCAGGTCCAGGGTGTTGTGGTGCGTTACGAACGGCCGCGCCGCCGCGCCGCCGGGAATCGCGTGCATCATCGGAGTTTCTACTTCTATATATCCACGCGTGTCAAAGAAGCGCCGTAACTCCTGGATGAGCCGTGCCCGGGTAACAAATACCTGCCGCGATTTCTCGTTGGTAATAAGGTCCAGGTAGCGCTGGCGATAACGCAGTTCCACATCGCTCAAACCATGAAACTTCTCCGGCAGCGGCAACAGCGCCTTCGACAAGAGATAGAGATCTTCGACCCAAACGGACAACTCGTTGGTCTTCGTCCGAAACAAATGCCCACTGACGCCAACGGCATCGCCAAGATCCAGGAGCTGAAATAGCTCAAAGCCCTTTTCGCCAACTACGTCTTTCTTTACATAGATTTGGATGCGGCCGCCACCCCCCTGAAGGTGCGCGAACCCGGCTTTGCCCATCAATCGATAGGAAACCAGCCGGCCCGCCAGCCGGACCTGCCGTCGCTCAGCTTCCAATTCACTCGTGGAGGTCTGCGAGTACGCTTGCACCAATTCCGGGGCCGTGTGCGTCCACCGAAATTCATGGGGAAACGGATCATGCCCAAGCCGCTCAATCTCTTGAAGCTTCTTTTTTCGCTGCTCAAACTGATCGCGCGGCTCAAATTGCAAACGTAAACTTCCTTTCGAAGACGTTGAACGGCGAGTATAGCGGCCAGCATAGCCATTGGGCAAGGTAACGATACCGTAAGTAGCAGCGCTCGTGGACCTCGCTAACGGAAGCAGGGTGGGTCGAGCCAACCGTCTGTTGTTCATCAAACAAATGCTGCAAGACGGGATTAGGACGCCCTAAGAAAGGGTCTCGGGCGGAAACAGATTTTGTTATACTCCCTCCAGTTCGTTTCGAGGAGCACACCTTGCGGGGTCGCGCCAGCTCACCGCCTAGCCGTGGTACGGTCAAAGACGATTGGCGCGCGCGTTTGCCTGAAGAAAAATCGAAAGTTTTCAGCTCCTATGCCCGTGACCTGGAATCCTCCTATGGGATGCTCAGCGTCTCCTTGAATGAAGCGCTGGAGTTGCGGCGGGAAGGCCGTTTATCTAAGTCGTGTCAGGCTGTTCATGTAACGCCCGAACTTTGTATTCGTCTTACAGGTCCACTGGCCGCATTGATTCGCATCCTGGGAGAGCACGCCCGCCATTACGGAACTGTCCCGAATACCGCGCCGTTGGACCCGGAAAATTTTCAAAGCCCCAAAGGGCAACGATCTGCCCGCTTGAGCGGACTGCTTAGCCGCGTGTTGCTTTCGCAGCGGACGCAATTTCTCCAAAAATTGGGAACCTTGCAGGAGATGGTGGAAGATCTGGGCAAAGATTACTGCACCAGCGCGGAAGAGCTGAGTGCGGGCGTGTCTACCGACCCCGCGGCATCTTGGAAAATAGTCGACGCCGCGCACTACGATCTCAATACCTGCCTGCGCGAAACCATCGTGCTCTTGAAGTCCTTCCTGCGTGCTTTGCCGGAAGACCAGGTGTCCGGCTTCCAGAAATCCGTAGCAGAATCCTGGGATGCCGCCGCCCGAGTGCCCCGCCCGGCCGCCAATTTTTTACGTCATAGACGAATAGCCCATATCGCGGGAGAATAACCAAGCCTGCTTGTCGGCTACATCCCGTTGCACGCCTCGGGGAACAATTCTCTTCGCTGTGTGTTTATAGTTTTGGGCCATGCCGTCCACTGCAAGGACAACTCTAGGAGGGATACGGTGCATCCGAACCACTGGAAGCGCCGCTATCGGACCGTTGGCACGTAACAAACCAGGCGATCCCAGCGCTTCTTCCGTGTCTGCTTCGCCGAAACCAGCGGCTGCCGTTCAGCCGCCCAAAGCGATGACGGAGGCGGAGGCCATCCGCTTGGCCCAGGCAGGAGACGCTCCGGCTTTTGAGTTTTTGTACCGGCTCCACGGCCGCCGGGTCTACGCGTTGTGCCTGCGGATGGTGAGCAACCCGAGCGATGCGGAAGACTTGATGCAGGAAGCATTTCTGCAACTGTTCCGCAAGATCGGGACGTTTCGGGGCGAGTCGGCATTCTCCACCTGGTTGCACCGCATGACCGTCAACGTTGTGTTGATGCGATTGCGCAAGAAAACGCTACCGGTGGCGTCGCTGGAGGAAACCACCGAACCCGATGAAGAAACCGGCGGGCCCAGGAAAGACATTGGCGCTCCGGATTTGTTGCTGACAGGCGCGGTAGACCGGGTCAATCTTGAACGTTCGATTGAAAAACTGCCCCCGGGTTATCGTACCGTGTTCGTGCTCCACGACGTACAGGGCTACGAACACAACGAAATTGCCGGCATCATGGGGTGTTCGGTAGGTAATTCCAAGTCCCAGTTACACAAAGCCCGGACGCGGTTGCGTGACTTGCTTCAGGAAGAAGTGCGTGAGCAAGCGCGGCATGAACGACAGATTGCGAAAACGCAGACGGGCCAGACGGATTGAGCTAGAATAGTCGCAATAAGGCAATTTATTGCGTTAGCAACGGGAGCGGGAAGGCATCCAGGCTTTTTCCGCGGGGTGAAGTGCCATGCAGTGCAGTGAGTTGGAAATTTACTTTGAGCAAGAGGGTTTGGCGCCGCTTTCCGCGGCCGCGCGCGAACACCTGGATTATTGCCACGCCTGTAAACACTTTGTCGCCGATTTAACTGCCATCGTGGCGTCCGCCCACGAATTTCCTGCTGAGATCGAGCCCCCCGACCGGGTGTGGATTTCCATTCGCGCGGAACTCGAACACGAAGGTGTCATCCATGGATTTTCTAGACCGCGCGAATCGGTCGCCTGGTGGCAGGCCATTGCGGGACTTTTCCGCAACCGTTTATTGGCCACTGCGGCGCTCGGCGCATTGATCGTATTTGCCGTGGTCCAGCTCGAAAGGCCACGTGAGGTTGTTCTTGAAACGCGCGAAGATCCATTCAGCTCCACCGTCTCCGAACTGACCCAGCAGGAGCACGACCTCGCAAACATGCAACTGGCCAGCACCGGCGCTTCTGTTTCTCCCGTGGATACCTCCCTGCGCCAGAATCTGCAGCAGGTGGATGAATTCATCGCCGATTGCGAGCGCCGCGTAAAGGAAGAGCCTTCCGATGAGTTGGCTCGCGAATATTTGACCAACGCCTATCAACAGAAGGCGCAATTAATATCCGCGATGATGGATCGCGGAGGGAGCTTGAACTGAAATGAACCTATCCACAATATTGACGAGGCGGAACATCTTGCCGGTAATTGGTGCGGGCTTTCTGTTGTGGGCTGGCGCTCCCGCGGAGGCCAACACGCAACGGCTGGAAAAGCATTTCGCCGTAAAAGGCCGGCCCGTGGTGGTCATTCGCAACGTGGGGAATGGCCGTATCGAGGTCAAGTCGTGGAAGAATTCTGAAGTTGTGGTTACGGGCACGAACGCCTCCGACAAGATCGTCGTGGAAACCGAGCAGGCCGGCGACCGTATCGATGTGACCTCCGCCGTTGTCGACTTCTCCGCCAAGCCGTCCGAGATGGAAGCTGATTTCCAGCTCACCGTGCCGGAAGCAACCGAACTTCAGCTCAAGACGCAAACCGGCCTGATTTATGTCGAGCAGGTAACTGGTGACATGACCCTCGACAGCGTCGCCGGTGACATTCACCTCAAAGAAGTGTCCGGCTACATCATTGTCACCACCACCGGAGGCTCGCTGGTTTGCACCCAGTGTGCGGGCAAGCTGGAATTCACTTCCATTAGCGGCAGCGCGCAGGTGCTGCAGCCCGCGCTGGATAACGTGAAGCTTCGCACCATGATGGGCAATATTCTGTTCGATGGCGATTTTGTGCATACTGGCCTCTACAGCATGCGCAGCGGCAAGGGACTTGTGGAAGTCCGCTTCTCGGGCAACGATTCCTTTGATCTCAACGCCCAGACCGCCACCGGTACGGTAGACAACCAGGCCGCGGAATACTTGAAGCCTGACTCCCACGGTGTGAAACATATGGCATCGAAATTTTCCAAGGGCCTGTTCGGAACCGTGGGCATGGGCCTGGCCAAGGTCGAACTTTCCTCCTACAGTGGTACAATCCGCATTTTGAAGCGCGACTAATCTTTTTCGGCACACAAACGTGACTCCACCTCCGCCTTTGCGCGGGCCTCGCGCCCGTGCACAGATTCTATGTCTTGCCGGCTTCATGGGCTCGGGCAAGACCACCGTCGGAACGCTGCTGGCACGCCAACTGGCTTGGCGGTTTGTCGATCTCGACGCGCGTATCGAGGAGTCCGCCGGCCTTTCCATTCCACAAATCTTTGAACGGCTTGGCGAATCCGCGTTTCGCCACATTGAGGCCGAACAACTTCGCGCCGCGCTTGGCCGCGCAACGGAACTTGGCGAGGGAACGGTGCTGGCGTTGGGCGGCGGCACCTA
>JBBSFG010000231.1:0-6555 GCA_038238965.1 Candidatus Acidiferrales bacterium
GAATCGGTGTCGATGGATGAATTCGTGCGCGCGTTTAAATTGTTGTACCAGCATCCCGCGGCGCTGCTGACCGGCCTGCCGTTCGCGATTACCTTGATGACGATTCTGCTGGCGCATGAGCTGGGACACTTTTTTGCGTGCTGTCACCATCACATTCGGACGAGTTACCCTTTTTTCATTCCGGCGCCCACGCTGATCGGGACGTTTGGCGCATTTATTTTACTGCGCTCGCCGATTCGTAATACTCGCGCGCTGTTCGACGTGGGGGCGTCGGGGCCGTTCGTAGGCTTTCTCTTCGCGGTTCCGGCGCTGGTGTATGGCGTGCTCAGCGCGAAGACTGTTCCCGGACTTGCCGATCCAACCAATGCGGACGTGGCGTTCGGAGTGCCCTTGATTCTTGATTTCTTATCGAAGATATTTCATCCGGGCGTAGCAGTGGACACTCTTCTATTGCATCCGGTGGGCCGCGCTGCGTGGGTAGGCCTGTTTGCAACTTCGTTGAATTTGCTGCCTTCGGGCCAGCTCGATGGCGGACACATTCTCCGTTCCCTCAGCGTCCGCACCCATCGCCTGGTGTCCACGCTCTTGCCCGCGGTGTTGCTGCTGCTGGGTTTCTTTCGGCACTGGAGCGGCTGGTATATCTGGGCCGCAATTTTGTTCGGGTTGCGCTTCCTGCGCACGGCTCCGGTGTACGACACCACTCCGCTCGATCCCGACAGGCGCTTCGCCGCGTTTCTGGCGTTGCTTATATTTCTACTGTGTTTTATGCCTGCGCCAATCGTTAATTTTTGAGCATTGGGCGCCGGCAGCAAGTTCCCGTTGACCGCGACATAACTCCAGTTATCATGCTTGGTCAGCTCCGGTAGCGCACAACCTCCGATCATCCATGCCGCCACTCCTTCGAACCCTGCGACTGACCGATCTTTTACTGCTGTTCATCGGATCGGTGATCGGCTCGGGAATTTTTCTTACTCCCGGGCTGATACTGCGGCGCGTGGACGGCTCGGTGGGACTTTCGCTACTGGTCTGGGTGGTTGGCGGAATTCTTTCGCTGCTGGGAGCGCTGACATACGCCGAGCTTGCTGCTGCCAATCCTGAAGCCGGCGGGTTGTATTGCTACATCCGCGACGGTTTCGGGCGCGCGCCGGCATTTCTTTATGGCTGGTGCCTGTTTCTGGTGATTGCCAGCGGAACGATTGCGGCGCTGGCACACGCGTTCACGCGCTACCTAGCGGAAATTATTCCGCTGTCGCCGGTGGCGATCAATATTGTGGCGGTGGTGATGATTGGGATGGTGACGGCGGTGAATGTGTGGGGCACTCGGAAAAGTTCGGACCTGCAAAACTGGACCACGCTTGCCAAGGCCGGGATCGTGGTGATTCTTAGCGCGGTGTTGCTTTCTCTGGGGCACCACTACTCCGATCTGGCGCCGGCCATGGGCGCGTCGCGGCACGGAATTTCGCTGGCGTCGAATTTCGGACTGGCAATGATTGCAGTGCTATGGGCTTACGAAGGCTGGCAGTTCGGCACTTATAGCGCTGGAGAAGTTGTGAAGCCGCAGCGCGCTTTTCCGAAAGCGTTTCTTCTGGGCTCGGTATTCCTGATGGCGCTCTATCTGATTGCGGTGGTGGCGTACCTGGTGGCGCTAGGCCCCGCGGCCGCCACGGTAAGCGAAGCGATCGCGGCGGATGCGGTGCGCGTGGTGCTCGGTCCGTGGGCGGGGAAAATCGTGGCGGTGGCGATCTTGATTTCGACCTTCAGCGCGACCAACAGCGTGGTACTGACCGCGCCGCGCGTTTTTTACGCCATGGCGAACGACAATCTCTTTTTTAAAAAGCTGGCCGAAGTTCACCCACGATTCCACACTCCGGCGGCGGCAATCGTGGCGTTGGGGGTGTGGTCGGCGGTGCTTGCCTGCGCGGGGAAATTCGCGGACCTGGCTTCTGGAGCGATTTTTATTGGATGGATTTTTTATGGGCTGGGGGCGGCGGCGATTTTTCCGATTCGGCGCGCGTCGAAAGGCCTGCCGATTCCCTACCGCGTGCCCGGATATCCTTGGACGCCGTTGATTTTTGTGCTGGTTGCCACAGCCATCGTCGGGAACGCGGTATTTCTGGCGTTCAGTGATCCACGGCAATTTCGTTATCTGGCGGCGGCCATCGTAATTTTGTTACTGGGCCTGCCTGCGTATTATTTCTGGCGCAGAAAACAGCGACGCACTTAGTGTTCATCCCTACATCAAGCTCAAGGGATCCATGTCCACCACCACGGCAGTGTCGGGGATTTCTTTGGCTTCGCAATAGTCCAGCGCACCGGTCAGAAGACGGGTAAGCACGGAACGCTTGGGCGACTTGAGCAAAAACTGAAAACGGTATTCTTTTTTTAGGCGAGCGAGCGGCGCGGTGGCGGGGCCTAGAATTCGCGCGCCTTTGCCATCGTGCGGCAAAAAATACTCGGAAAGCTGGCGGGACCAGCGAATGGCTTTCTCAAGACTCGAGTCCCGCACGATGACGTTCGCGAGCGAGGTGAACGGAGGATACGCCATGGTGCGGCGGAAATTCATCTCACGGTCGAAAAAGGCTGGGTAATCCTGTCGCACGGCGTCCTGAATGGCGTAATGCTCGGGGTAGAAGGTTTGTATCAGCACGCGACCGTGAAGCTCGCCGCGCCCGGCGCGTCCCGCGACCTGGGTGAGCAATTGAAAGGTGCGTTCGGCGGCGCGGAAATCGGGCAGGCTGAGCAAAGCGTCGGCGGAGACCACACCGACTAGAGTGACGCGCTGAAAATCGTGGCCCTTGGCGAGCATTTGCGTGCCGACAAGAATATCCAGCGCGCCTGCAGCGAAGGCGCCGAGAGTCTGCTGATACTGCCGCTTGGTGCGGGTAGTGTCGCGGTCGAGCCGGGCGATTCGCGCGGTGGGAAATTCCTTGCGCAGGCGTTCTTCGAGATGCTCGGAACCCTCGCCAAAGAAATAGACGTATTGGGAGTCGCACTTCGGGCAGGTTTTGGGAACTGGCGCGACGAAACCGCAATAGTGGCACTCCAGGCGATTTCTGTTTTTGTGATACGTCATGGAGATGCTGCAATTGGCGCACTGCACCGAAGCGCCGCAACTGCGGCATAACACTGACCAGGAATAGCCTCGGCGGTTGATCAGTACCAGGGCCTGGGTTCCAGCGGTTAAACATTCCCGGATGCCGGCGTGAAGCGCGGAAGAAATGGACCCGGCCTGGTGGGTTTGCTGAAACTCTTCGCGCAAATCGACGACCTCTACGTTTGCGAGGGAGCGATTTTCCACGCGGGAAGCCAGCGTGAGCAGTTCGTATTTTCCAGTGGCGGCGTGGTGATAGGTTTCGAGCGAGGGCGTGGCCGATCCCAGCAGCGCTACGGCGTTTTCCATCTTCGCTCGCACGATGGCCACATCGCGACCGTGATAGCGAGGCGTCTCTTCCTGCTTGTAGCTGTTTTCCTGCTCTTCGTCGACGATGATGAGGCCGAGGCGGTCGAGCGGCGCGAAGACGGCCGAGCGCGTACCTACGACAACGCGCGCATCGCCGTTGCGCACGCGCCACCATTCGCGAGCGCGTTCGACATCAGTGAGGGCGGAATGCAGCACGGCGACACCTTCAAAGCGGGCGCCAAACCAGGCGCGGCATTGACGTCCAATCCAAAGGGTCAGCGCGATTTCGGGAACCAGCACGAGGGCGGTTTTCTGGCGCGCCAGGGTTTCCAGTATGGCGCGCAGATACACTTCCGTTTTGCCGCTGCCAGTAACGCCAAAGAGCAACTGCACACCAAATTCGCCCAACTCGAATCTGGCGCGGATACGTTTGAGGGCGTGGTCCTGTTCGGGATTTAATTCGTGAGCCGGCGGCGCATACCCGACGTCAAATGGGTCTTCGGCGGGATCGATGGGCTCCTGCCAACTGTCGAGCAGGCCTTCGGCGAGCATGCGGTCAATTACGCTGCGCGACAAGTCGGCCAGGGATAGTAGTTGCGGCATGGGCAGGGGGCCGCGTTCGGCTTGCAGGAGTTCCTGGACACGCCTGGTTTGCTGGTGAAATTTTTCGAGGGCTTTGCCGAGCAAGGGACGCGGAACAGATTTCCTTGGCGGGGAGGGGGAATCTGATGAAGGTTCAGTTTTCCACGCCAGAATGGTTTGGGTTTTCTGTTTGCGTTCGAGAAGGCTCTGGCGAATATCGAGGAGGCCGCGACGATTGAGGCGCTGAAGGAGCGCGGCGTTCAAGCCGAATTTTGCGAGCGAACTTGCGGACAAAATGCCCTGTTTGGCGATTAGTTTGGAAAGCAAAGCAATTTCTTCAGGGTCGAAGTCGCCAGCAAGCGTGGCTGCTTTCGAATTGACGAATTGGCGGCCAGCCTCGGTGATCACGATTTGCTGTCGGGAACGCACTTCGGTCACCGGCGGAAGCATGGCGCGAAATACTTCGCCGACGGGAGCGAGGTAGTAGGCGGCGATCCAGTGGCCCAACTCGATCAGGGATGGCGTCAGCGCCGGGATGACATCTAGTACCTGGGTAATTTCGCGGATTTTTGTTTTTTCAGGAGGGTAGACTGGGAGATCGACAACTACCCCGACCATGGATTTTTTTCTGAACGGCACGAGGACGCGAGTGCCGGGCTGCACGGTATCGCGCAGTGCGCCGGGGACCGCGTAGGTGAAGGTGGTGCGCAACGGGACAGCTAGCGCCACGTTGCAGAATGTTTCGTTCATATCGCGAGGTGTAGTTTAGCAGGCGATGGAAATCGGAGGCGTAATGCCAGCGAAACGCGGAGGGGCTTGCGCGATCAATCGAAGCGAGATTCCTCGACGGCGCAAGCCGACAACTTCGTGGAGCGAAGTGGGGGAAGAGTCGTCGGCTTGCTTTGCTCGGAATGACCGGTTTGGGTGGACGCTTGAATTGTTGCCAAAGTTCAAGTGAACACGGCGTTGAGCTACAAGCTGATTAAAAGGATGCCGGCGAAAATTGTGGCGATGCCGGCCCATTGCCACCTGGCGACGTGCTCTTTCAGGAAAGCGGCGGCCAGGCCTACAGTTACCGCTCCATAGAGCGAGCCCAGGACGCTGACGATGGCGACCTGTTCCAACTGCATGCCGCGATTGCTGATGACGAAGGCGCTGGTGTCCAGCAGGCCCATGGCCCAGACATACCAGCGAACGTGACCGCGCGGGAGGCCGATGGGCTGCCTGATCGCGAGCAAGATGACAGCAGTAAGCATCACGCAGGTGGCGCGAATCATCCATACGGTTTGCGGCGCACCAACACGCGGCACGATGCGATTGCCGAGCAGCCAGAAGAGCACGCCGAATCCAGCGGCGGAACAGAGCGCCCAGCCCAAACCTTTGCCGCTGCGGGCGTTGGCTTCGACATCGTCCGCATGCGGCGTCTGTTCGCCGCGAGCCACCAGCAGAACGCCGAGCATGGTGCAGATAATTCCGGCGGCCCGCGCGGCGCTGAGGCGCTCGCCGGTAAACAACGAGAGGGTGACGGTGAGGGCCGGATAGCTGGCGGAGAGCGGCGCGACCACCGCCATTTTGCCGATTTCGAACGAGCGATAGAGAGTAAGCGTCGAGAACGCGTTGATGCAGCCGGCCAGGATTCCCCAGGCCCACGGCTGCCAGCCGGAGCCGTCGTGCAAGTGGCCCCACCCGCCCAGCCACGGCAGACACAGGCTGAGAAGCACCAGGCCCGTGGCCTGCATATAAAACATGGCGCGCAGGGTGCCGACGCGCTGGGTTGCAAATCGTGCAAGAAAATCCGAGCCTCCCCAGGTGACGGCGGTGAGCAGGCCCAGCAGGATTCCCATGCGGTTAGTTTCTCATCGCTGGAGCAGGTTGCACTGCGCGGAGTGAATTATTCCAGAAGATTTTATAGTTTCAGGAATCACGCCTGCGCGGGCTTGCCTTTTTTCACTTCCAGGCCCAGTTCGGTCATGACTTTCTGCAGATCTTTCCAGACTTCGCTTTTGGCCGCGGGGTTGCGGAGCAAATAGGCGGGATGGTAGGTGGCCATCAGCTTGCGGCCGCGGAATTCGAGCCACTGGCCGCGAAACTGAGAAATGCCGCGAGTGGTTTCGAGAATGGTTTGCGCCGCGATGCTGCCGAGGCAGACGATCACTTGCGGAGCGACCAAATCAATTTGCCGGTACAGGAATGGGGAGCAGGCGGCCACTTCGTCTTTTTCGGGAGCGCGATTTTCGGGCGGCCGGCACTTCACCACGTTACAGATATATACATCGCCGCGACGCAAGCCCATGGCTTCAATCATTTGGGTAAGCAGCTTGCCGGCACGGCCTACGAAGGGCAAGCCCTGCAAGTCTTCATCGCGTCCCGGACCTTCACCGATAAAAAGCAATTTTGCCTGCGGATGGCCGTCGCCAAAAACAATTTTGGTACGGCCCTTGTGCAGTTTGCAGCGGATGCAGTCGCCAATGTCCGCGCGAATATCCTGCAGCGTGCCATCCAGGATTTTGGGTATGGCGAACAAGTCAGGAGCTGACGACGGCTGCGGTAGCGACTTGAACGGGGCCGGGGGA
>JBBSFG010000232.1:0-6536 GCA_038238965.1 Candidatus Acidiferrales bacterium
AAATGGGTTAGACTGAATCTATTGATTCATCCGCAGGTCAAGACCACAGGGAGGTCAACTTGAATACCTATAACGTCACGCTGAGATACGAAGACCGCAAGAATGGCTCTGAGGGCCGCACCATAAAAGTCGACGCCAGCAGCATTTCCGGCGCGATTGGCAAAGCCACGCGGGATTTCGTCAAGAGTTTGGATCGTAAGCAGCGCTTCGATATGAATAAGGGCCTCAAGGTCGAAGCCTTGCGCGTCACCACCGACAAAGCGGAAGCGCCTGAGGCTGCTGAAGCAAGCGCCTGAGGCGGCGCCAGCCGCTTTCGCAGAATGCAGCGCTATCCGTAACAAGAACCAGGCCGGAAGGATCAATCACCGTGGACATCGTCAAAGGCAACATGGGCTGGATCGAAGTGGTGGTCGGCCCGATGTTTTCGGGCAAGAGCGAGGAGCTCATTCGCCGCCTGCGCCGCGCTGAATTTGCGCGCCAGCGCGTCCAGATCTTTAAGCCCGCCATCGACCAGCGCTACGCCGCGAACGAAATTGTCTCGCATTCCGGCCTGGGCATCGCCTCAGACAATGTCACGAGCGCCGCGGAAATCATGGACAAGGTCCAGCCGCGAACCGAAGTGGTAGGCATCGACGAAGCGCAGTTCCTTGGTGAAGAACTGGTCGAGGTTTGCACCAAGCTGGCGAATCTCGGAAAGCGCGTGATCGTCGCGGGTCTGGATACGGACTATCTCGGTCGGCCGTTTGAACCCATGCCTCGCCTGCTGGCCATCGCCGAAGAAATCGTCAAGCTTCTCGCTATCTGCGTGCGTTGCGGAAATCCTGCGGTGCACACCCAACGCCTGGTGGAAAGCGAAGAGCTGGTGGTCGTCGGCGCCACCGGAATTTACGAAGCACGCTGCCGCCGCTGCTTTGAGCCCAACCTGGCGCTGGCGCAGGAAAAGAAAGAAAGCGGCCCGCAATTGATGATTCGCAGCCGCACTATTTCGGCAGGAAAATAATTCACGTCACACCGCGTCATAATTCTGGGCCGAAAGACAAACCCAATCGATAGAATAGCCTGACTGATTCGCTCTCAAGGACCATCATGATCATCGAGTCCAAGGCGCCCACGCGCGTCGATCTGGCCGGTAGCACGCTCGACATCTGGCCGCTATATCTCTTCCATCCCGGCGCGCTCACCATTAACGCGGCGATTTCCCGCTACGCCTCCTGCGTCATCGAAACGAACTCTTCGGGTGGCAACGGGAACCAGATCAAACTTGTCTCGCGCGATATCAAGCGAGAAGAGAGTTTCCCCTCGCTCGCCGCCCTCTCGAAAGCCGGGCGCTATCGCCTGCCGCTGCTCGCGGAAATCGTCAAGTTTTTTCAGCCCGCCGGTGGTTTCACGTTGACGACGGACTCCGAAGCTCCCACCGGCGCAGGCATCGGCGGCTCCAGCGCGATGGCTGTGGCCATTTGCGCCGCCTTGGATCGTTTCACCGGCGCGGGAAAAAGCAAGGAAGACTGGATCCACATCAGCCGGGACGCGGAAGCCATCGTAATCAATGTGCCCACCGGCACCCAGGATCACTACCCTCCGGCCTTCGGAGGAGCTGCGGCCATTGAGCTACCAGCAGGCGGAGAGCGCCGCGTCGAATTGCGCTTGAATCTCGATGAACTCGAACGCCGCATCGTGGTGTGCTACACCGGCAAGCCCAGGCAACACGGCATCAACAATTGGGAGGTGTTCAAGGCCCACATCGACGGTAAACGCGCCGTGCGCAACAGCCTGGAGCGAATTTCCGCGGTAGCCCAGCTTCTACGCGGCGCCCTGGAAACCGCGGATTGGCCTGAGGCTGGCCGTCTGATCCGTGAAGAATGGTCCTTCCGTACGAGAAATTTGCCGACTATCTCTACAAAACTGATCGATCGAATCATTCACGATGCGATCAGAAACGGCGCGCTGGCAGGAAAGGTTTGCGGTGCCGGTGGTGGAGGTTGTGTCGTGCTGCTGATTGAACCTGACGCCCGCCAGCGTGTCGAAACCGCCATCCGCGATAACGGTGCGGAGGTCCTGCCGGTTAAGATCGACCGCCAGGGCGTCCAGGTGGTATCCCGGTAAGCGATCGTCGCACGTCTCGGAGTTTCGGGTAGTGGGCTACTTGAAGAGGTGTAGAAAAGAGCGGCTTAATGACTTTTTCTCGTAGAATCAGCATTGCGATGGGTTTGTCCGTACTTGTGTTCACTATCGTGGAGTCGTCACAGTGGTGGAATGCTAGTGGATGCAACGATTGTGCGCTGAAATACGGATTTCCGTTTCCCTTCAGGCAAACCGAAGGATATAGTACCTCTCCTAGATTCTTGTGGCTCGGTTTAGTGGGCGATCTGGCGATCGCAATTGCGATCGCCGCTGCCATTGCATGGGCTGCGCCATTTATTCAGACGAAGAAATCAAAGTGGCCCACTACCGAGTTTCGGATTGACTCAATCACAAACAAGGCTGGAACTTAAGTCCAGGGATCAGGGAATTAGCCCTTTAGGACAAGTAAGTGAGAGCATAAGCGCACCACAATGAGTGGCTGTTCACCGGCTGCCCGGCATCATAAGATAGTACCTGCACAGCTTGCCCCGGGCCGACCGGTGCAGCGAACCCGCATATGACCATCTTAGCCATCACCTTGGCGTTTCTGTTGCTCGCCGACGCGGACGTACCGCAGATCCACAATCTGCGCCAGCCCGCGGCCCCCTCGGAAGTATTTCCTCCCGGCGAGGAAATTCCTCCGTCTTGGAGCAGCGACTCGCCCTCCGGAACCCTTCCGCAGTCTCAAACGCCGCAGGGAAATGCGCCGGGCGGCGGCAAGTCCGGCACCTTGCAGGAAAATTCCAAGCTGGAGCTGATTCGATATGTGTCCGGTGAATTCGCGCGAGCCGTCAAGCCTCTCCCTGCCGGCAAAGAAGGTTTTATCGTGCGCATAGGCCAACCGCTGGACGCCAACATGCTCGATCGCCAGGTCGCCACACACGGCGCCGCGGTGAATACCGGCGACCATGTGCAAATCACAAAATTGGAATTTCACGACCGGCAAATCATTGTGGACCTGAACGGCGGCGGCCGCGGCAAAAAACGGCTTCGCGATCGTCTTCATCTGGAAATGGGCGGTATTCCGACGGCCCGAACCACCTCCACTCAGGCGGATCAAGGGCCTCCAGGACTTCAGCCCGGGATGGGAAGCACGCTCTTTCTTGAATTCCCCCAACCATTGCCCGATTTATCGCCGGATGATCTGAAAAAGTTTCTTGCGCCATTTCTCGATTTTGCCCGCCAGCGATCCGCGTCAGTACAATGGTTCGACACCCTTCCAGTAGAAATGAAAAAAGCGATCCAGGACCGCAGGCCGGTTGTCGGCATGGACCGCGAAGAAGTAGTCGCAGCCATCGGCAAGCCCGAGCACAAAGTTCGCGAACGCGACCAGGAAGGCAACGATATTGAAGACTGGATTTACGGCCAGCCTCCATCAAAGACCGTATTTGTGCGTTTTACCGGTACGCGCGTTACCAGCGTCAAGCAGTTCCCACAGTAATTTCGAATGCTAGGGTCCGAACAAGTCGAAAACCGGCGCGCAACATCCATCATGTTGGTTCAAAGTTGCCCTCAGTTGCGGGGTTCCGCTTAACAACAGTTCCTTGATTCGTTGCACGAGCCTGCGAACAGCCGGGGTGCCCCACGTGTCGATATTGCACGCGGGGATTTCGGCCCTGTACGGAGCGGCAGTTTTCCTGAATCGCGAACGCCTGGAAAATGTGGGTGGAATCTAAAGCGTCACTCGCGCAAAACTGTCAACCACAACCCCGAATCGCCACCCGCCAACTCCGAATCGCCACTCGCCACATCCGCGTGTGAATTTTTTGTGATTCTTCTAAGCGTGCGTTCTTTGTCTAGGGCTTGGGAACCTTCTTCCGCGTTGTACGTGCGCGCTTCTCACTGTCCCCACCGCTGGGACTCAACAACGTCAGCGAGTCTCTGGCATTAAACGGGTACTGGCGAACCGACTGCTGCCCCGTAGTGTTCAACGAAACGTCCACTCGCCGGTTGTTAGCCAAAACGATCAATGGAAGCTTGCCGATCAGTCGTCCCCGCTCCTCGTCGCTCAAGTCTGGATTCTGTTCGATCAGTTGCTTCACTTGTTCGGCATTCAGGTTGTCATCTTCACCCCGAGCCTGCGTCTCGACATTCGCGTCCGGTACCCCGTGCGCCACGAGGAAGCTCTTGGTGCGTTCCACGCGCCGTTCCGTCAGCGCCTTGTTGTACTCCTCCGAGCCGCGATGATCGGCATGGCCCTGCAGTATCAGATGGGCTTGCGGCTTAAACGTCAGATACCGGCTGAAATCGCGTGCCAGCGCCTCAAGAACGTTCTGCTGGCTCTCCACCAACCCGCCGGTAGGATTGCTCACCGTCGGTCTCGCGGTCGCAAAGTAAATGCTGTGCAGCGCCAGCCTGCTTTCTAGCTCCTTCACCTCCGCCGGAATTCGCAACGCCTGCACGTCGACGTTGACGGTGCAATCCGCCGTCCCGCCTCGACCATCGTCGACGTGCCCTGTAATCGTGTAGGGACCCGGCGCAAGGTCTCCGGTCCGGAACTTTACGGCAGCGTCGCTACCCTCGATTTTCCCTCCGTTGGCGCTCCAACTGTATGTCAGTGGATCGTTATCCGCGTCGCTGGCATTCGCTCCGATTTCCACCGTCTCGCCTACCGTCGCGGTGCTGCGATCGCCAGAGCAGCTGATCGTCGGCACGCGGTTTGGCCGTGGCTCTACGCGCACGTTCACGGAACATTCCGCTGAGCCATTGCGCCCGTTTTCCACGCGTACCCTGACGCTGTAAGACCCGGCGCTGTGTCCCGCTGAGCTCCACCGTACGTCGGAGCCGCTGCCGTCCACCACCCCGTCGCTCGTCGTCCACGAATAGTTAACTGGATATCGATCGGAGCTCCCGGCCTGCACTCGCACTGCGACAACATCTCCGGAATCCACATACACTACTTCTTTGTCGGCTGAGCAGCTCGCCGACATCGGCGCCCTCGGTTCCGGCGGCGGATTCCCGCCGAATCGAAATACCAGTCCGGAAGACAGCCGCACATTTTTCTGCCATCCCCGTTCATCCGAAGTGCTCGCGAAAGGATCATGAAATCGAGTCGCAAGAAAGTCGCCTTCCACCAGCCGCCATGCTACATGACGTGTTATTTTGACGTCGAAGCCCACGCCCAGCAACGCTGCGAAAGCATTTTCGGAAGGCAATGGCGTGCAACTCGGATCGCCCGTGCATCCTGAAATCGTCACGTCGGTAGCGTGCGCCCCGCCGAAGAGTGCCTCGAAAAAGGGCGTGAAGTGTTCATGTCTGCGATAGGAAAAGCGCGGCCCGAATAGATACGAGTATGCCCGGCCGTCTGAATCCACTGTCTGGCTCGCCGTGGGCGTGAATAGCGTCACTTCGCTGTTGGCGTAGCCGCCAAAATCCGCCACCAGCCCAAAATAGCGGTTGAAGTTATAGGCGATCGATGTGCTGCCGCCATGCAGATAGCCAATGCGGTTGCTGTTCGACGTTGGCATCGCCCGCCAGAAGGAATATCCAAGAAACCATTCGACCTTGGGAGTGTAATTGTCGGACCCTGCCCACGAACGAGCCCGGCCCGACGGCGCCGGATGCGAATCGCGATCCTGGCCCCAGTCGGTCAGCGAAAGCACTGGCATCCGCCCGGAGGGATTGGCTGAGCTTCCGCTGCTCGCAGCCTTCTCCTCGCTGTTACCATCTTTCGGCTTTACGGAGTCGTCGGCTAATAGTCCGGACCCCAGTACCAACATTAGTCCGGCCATCGTGGCCATCAATCGTGCTGTGCGAATCATTGTTGTCCCCTGAATCTTTCGCGGTGAATCCCGCTCTTGCGAGAATCTCCGTCTAACACAACTCCACCCCAGCCACAGTCTCTTGCCATTCCTGTGCCGTAACTTCGTTTCCTATGGCGCGGGAACATTTACGACCGTGTTCACCATCGTCACCGATGCGTTCAGCCCCAACGCCCGTCCATTCAGCGTGACCACTGTCGCGTTTCCCGCCGTGGAAAAAGTTACTCCCGATGCCGCAATGATCGTTCCCACCATCGTTCCTCCGCCGGCAGCGTTGATCGTGGCGAAACTCTCCACGTGCCAGAACACGTTCTTCGCTTGTGCGCCATTGATCAGAATGATGTTGCGCGGTGCGCCCGGTCCGCCCACCGTCAGTGAACTGCCCATCTGGAATACCCACAGCGCGTTTACATCACCTTGACCGTCAAGCGTCAGATCGGACCCGGTTATCAGGAACGAGCCTCCTGCCGCCTGATAAATTCCCGGCCCGAGCACCAGTCCGCCGAGTTGCCCTGCGCCCGGATCGATGCCGCCCGGACGTGAAGCCGGAGAAAGATCGTTGTAAGCATTCAGAGCATCCAGCGCGGCCTGGTTCGCTATGCCGGCAGTGATGGCCGTGCCTTCGGACGGGCATCCCACCGTTGGCGGTGGCGC
>JBBSFG010000233.1:0-6463 GCA_038238965.1 Candidatus Acidiferrales bacterium
CCGCGATTAGAGCAGGCCCTGTTCCATCTTTTCCTGGCAACTGATGCAGTGCTTGGCCCAGGGCACGGCTTCCAGGCGCTTTTGCTGCATTTCGTCCTGGCAATTCGCGCACACGCCGTATTCATCGATTTGAATACGTTTCAGGGCGGCGTCGATCAAGTTGAGGATGGTGCGGTCGGTGTTGGTCATGCCAAAAAGAAATTCCTTGGTGTAGGAATTGGCGGCCTTGTCGGCGAGATCGACGGTCTGGTCATCGTCCGCGGTGCGGCCTTCTTCCTGCGTGCGCGCGATGGTTTTCATCAGCTCTTCGCGGCGCGTGGAAAGTTTCTTCTTAAAGTATTCGAGTCTTTTCTTGTCCATAAGGGTCCCGCTTGCACCGTGCTCTATCGAGGGCATCTAAAAACTCCGTAGTGTAGGCTCTGTGAACAGCAGTGTCAAGAGATGAGCGGCCAACAGACCGGGTAGTTTGAGGCGCGGAGTCGTGTACTTGTTCATTGTCGCGCTCAAGCCGGCCGCAAATCTCTCTCTTGCCGGGTTCATTAGATTCCGCACAGGTGTTTTAGGGTACAACCGGAAGTAGCAGCGCCGAGGGATGAGCGCGATCGTGATAAATGGTGTTAGTGGCTTTGACCGGGCGCGTGGCGGTGGCCTGTTCTTCGCCGGTATTGAGGTTGCGATCAAAGCGCGGGAAGTTGCTGCTGGAAACTTCCAGGCGCAACTTGTGGCCAGCGAGAAAAACATTGCTGGTGGCCCACATGTCCACGGTGACGCGGACCAGCTCGCCGGGTTTCAGCAGCTGCTGCTTTGCCGGCGAGTTGCGATAGCGCATGCGCAGAATTCCTTCGGTAAGATTTTGCGCGAAACCGGTGGGAGCGACGTCCAGCAATTTACCGGTGAAGTCGGTGTCGACGGCGGAGCTGCTGACCCACAGGTCGAGGGAGACCGGTCCGGTGACTTCCGTTTCGCGAGTGAAGGGTGCGGTGGTGAACACCAGCACGTCACTACGCGATTCCATGGCGCTTTGATTTTGCGGCCCGATGCCGGTGGGCAAAGGTCTGCAGCATAACGGGCCGCCAATGGTGGGCACGGCGTTCGCGGGGTCGTAAATATAGCTGTCCGGTTTTTCACTGGAGGGCGGCGCGGTGTCGAGGACACCGTTTCCGTTTAGAGTGTTGGCCGCGCCGGCGCTGTGCAGGTAGTAGGACGTCTTGCTGGCGCGCGCCAGAGGCCAGTTGTCTTCGTCACGCCATTCATTTTTTCCCATTACGAAAATGCGCACCGGTTTGTCGCGGTCCGCACCGTTGGGCTGATCCTTCAAAAGCCAGTCGTACCAGCGCAGCATGGCTTCGTCGAGATCGAAGGGCGCCTTGTCGCCAAATTCGACGGCACCGATTTTTCGCGCCTCGGCGTCGCCGGCGTGGCCGCCGACATAAATGAGCAGGCGCTGACCCTTTCGCGCGGCGTCAGAGCCCGCTTCCGTTTTCAAACGAACATAATTTCTGAGTGTACCGCCGAGGAAAAGGTCGTACCACGCGCCGAAGCTGAATACCGGCACCTGGATCTGGGCATAGTGCTCTTCGATGGAGATTTGCTTCCAATATTCGTCGTAATCGGGATGGGCAAGCCAATCGTTAAAATAGGGCGCCAGGCCTGCGGCGGAAGCGGAGTCCAGAACGGGATACGAGGTAAGCGGCAGCTTTGCCGTCCACTCGACCGCGTGACCGGAGTTGTCCACTCGCCGGTGCATGGTGTCGACGGCCAGGCCGGTAGTCCAGGATTCGTCAAACCATTGTTCGAATGCGCCGCCCTGATAGGTCCAGCCATCGTGATAGTTCGACGCCGTAACATCGGGGCTGATGCCGGCGAGATGCGGCGGATGGGCGATGGCCGCGAGATATTGCGTGGCGCCCACGTAGGAGCCTCCGAACATTCCCACTTTGCCATTTGAATATGGGAGTGCGGCGGCCCATTCGACGGTGTCGTATCCGTCCTGCGATTCGTTCTTGAAGGGATACCATTCGCCCTCCGATGCGTATCGTCCGCGGACGTCCTGAGCGACGACGACGTAGCCTCGCGCGGCGGCTTTCAGCCCAAAATTAATTTCGCCGGTCTTGTCGTAGGGCGTGCGGACCAGCAGCACGGGAAATTTGCCTTCGACATGGGGGCGGTAGATATCGGCGCGGAGAGCAACGCCGTCACGCATTTTGGCGGACACGTCGCGCTCCACGGAGACCTCGTATTTGTCAGCGGCGTGAACGGCGATTGATGAAAACAGAAATATCGTCGCCAAAATAACGTGCGAGAGAAATTTGCGATGATGCGGCCAAAAATCTGCGGTGCGGCGTTTTGTTTTCATGATGACCTCCTCGAATGTTGCGCGGACGCAGCGTAGGGCAGTCGTCCAGCGCTGTCAATCACCTTGCGCGCACATTGCGCGAAGGTGCGCGCATAATTCCTCGGTAAGAAACGGTATGGACCGAGGCGCGCCTGTTGTGAATTTCTGGCGGCGAAGTGCTGCTCCACCTGTTGCCTGCCCGCGATAGAGGCGGACAAAAACGGCGCGGGTAGGCCACCCGAAGGAAGAACCCTGGAGGTTGAGATGATCAAGAAAGCGGCAGGTGGATACAAGGTATTGTCGGAAAAGGGCAAGAATCTTGGCGGTCCGTACAAGACGAAGAAGGAAGCGGAGAAGCGCTTGCAGCAAGTGGAGTATTTCAAGCACAAAAAGTGAGAAGCAAAAACCCACGTGCAACTGCGGCACGTGGGGCACCCGGTGGCGTTGGTTGATTATGTGGCGCGGGTTGGATCTGGCTTTCGTTTGAAAACGGCACCTGGAAGCGGCGGCTACATTGGTTTGGGATGAGCGGCCAGGGCTTCTCTGAATGCCGCTACGTTGGATTTATCAACGACCGCGGTGCCGGTATCCACGAAAGTAGGAAGAGGTGAAACCGGTGCGGTGCGCCAGTCTTTGAATTCGTGCACGGCGTTGTGGTGCAAATCGTCGAGGAGTTTTAAGCCGTAGTAGCTCATCACGTAGGGTTTCTGCGCAATAGTGGCGGAAATAGCGCCCTTTTCCACGAAGTCCAGAGTTTCGGGGTCCTTGTCGAATGCGACGATGGGGACTTTCCCCGACAGATCGAGACGATGCAGGGCCTCTGCAGCTCCCGATCCTCCGGAGGCTTCCAGGCAAATAATGCCATCGACTTTTTCCTTGGCGGTTTTCGCCAGCAGCACGGAAATCTGGTCGTTGGCGCTGCGGGGGTCGCCCTTGTCGTCGATGGTCTGGGCTACTTTGATGCCGGGATATTTTTTCAGCCCGTCGTTGACGCCGCGGACACGCTCATCGAGATTGAACTGTCCTGGAATGGAAACGATCAGGACGCGCCCCTGACCCTTCAGAAGATCGCCCAGGCGCTTGGCGCTTTCTGTGCCGGCCCGATAATTGTCGGTGCCAATGAATGACAAGCGTTTGGAAGTAGGCGCATCCGAGTCAATGCAAATAACGGGGATACCCTGGGAAACGGCCCCGTCGATGGCATCTTTGAAAATGTCGACGCGCGCAGCGGACAGAAGTATTCCCGAAGGGTTCTCCGCCACTGCTTTCTTAAAGGCGGTTAATTCGTCTTCGGGCGAAAACGTCGCCGGGCCGGCGAATTCAGCTTTCACGCCAAGCCACTTGCCGGCGTCCTGGAAGCCAGCCTCGGCCTCCTGCCAGTAAGGCAGATTTACGTTGGTGGAAATAAACAAGTAGCGCTCTTCTTTCTGGTGATACGGCTCGGGCCCGCAAGAGGACAACGAGATCGCGATCGCCAGAATGCAGCATGAACAAATGCCCAAGCGAAGTGGCTTCATGAGAGTTCTCCTTTGCCGGTTGAAAAAGTTTTCGGTGGTGGGAGCGGCGATCGACATAAGCGACCACGCCAGCAAAACACCCCTGGGAATGGCCAGAGCCTATCATAAGTTGTGCCCGTCGTGACGACCTTGCCACGCTGCGGCGACCTCGAAAACGGGCAGAATGGCGGCGGCGTCCAGGCGTGCGGATGGCTAAAGCGGTTAGCGGCCGATTGTGGGTGGGGCAAGCGGAGTTCCGGAAAGGGTGGCAGGCTGTTCGGTTATCTTTTGGTTACCACTATCGACGTACTCTTGCCGCGAAAAAATTCTATGCTCCATAATCGCAAGTACTTTGTTTTGTGCGAAGCCTGATCGCTAACGGCACTCCGCTGCTCCAAAGTGACGCAGGATTCGGGTTGTGTACGCATTTGGAACGATTGTCGTCCGTTGAAGATGGTCGACCATCTACGTTGAAAAAGCGACTGGACCCTTGATCGATCAGAATTTCATCGTAATCGCCTTGCTCGGGGCTACCTCTCTGGTAGCCGGTTTCTTCGCGTATATCTACACCATCAAGCGGCAAACATATCTGCTGCTATGGACCTTTGGCTGGACACTGTGCGCGCTGCATTATCTGGGGCCTGTTTTATGGCGATGGATGCCCGAGGGGCCACTGGAAACATCATTGAGCCGGTGGATCTACGCGTTGGCCTCCATCTGTTTTTTTCTGGGCGTGCAACTCTACTCGCAGCGGAAACCCTGGTTGTTGGCGGCGGCGATCTCCGCGGTTGTACTTGGGTTGTGGGCAGCGGGCAACTCCCTGCACCTGATTTCTTTGCCGGTGGTGATCCCATCGGCGGCGCTGTTTCTGGCTATCGCTATTCTTTTCTGGCGGGAAAGCCGGCGGCAAGAGACCCTGGCAGACAATCTACTGGCGATATCGTTTGCGTCCTGGGCGATTCTGCGGTTGTCGCTTTACATATTCCTGCAACATGCCGATCAGGGGCAGCAGGCTGCGCTACGCTCCATTGCGGCGGCTCCGTCCGCATTCGTGGCCATGCTGATGGTGATGGCGCTGTACGAAGAAGAAAAGCGCCGGGTCGAGCGCAACATGCTCGCGCTTTCGAATCTGAATCTGGCAACTTCGAGTTTTGTGGGCGGCGAGATCCAGCGGATGCTGTCGCAGGCGCTGGACCGTGTGCTGGGTGTAGTGAGGCTTCCCTCGGGAGCGCTATTCCTGCATCACGGCGATCCGCAAGGCCCAACTTGCGTGGTAGCCGTAGGGCTCAACGACGATTTCAGCCGGTCAGTTCAGGAAGAAGGGCTGGACGATTACTTCGTCGGGCTGGTGGCGCGACTGGGCGGGTTGCTGGGATTTCGCGATCTGCGAGACGATTCGCTTTCTGCGCTGGACAAGGAACCTGCCATTCGACGGTTTCGGGAGATCGCGCTGGCGCAGGGCTTGCGCAGCATCGTCGCGATCAGTTTGCAGGCCAAAGAAAACGCGTTCGGGGTTTTATTGCTGGGCACCTCCGACAGCCGTAAGTTTACGCCCGCCGAGCTGCGCCTGTTGCTGGCGCTGGGACACCAGATCGGCATGGCTGTAGAGAACAGCTATTTAATCCAGCAAACTTCCCGGCGGTCGGAAGAGTTGCACGTGCTGAACGAAATCGGGCGGGCGTTGAGTTCGACGCTGAACAAGGAAGACTTGCTGCGGAAAGTGTGGGAAGAACTGCGGCGGCTGTTTGACGTGGAGAATTTTTATATCACCTCGCTGGATTCAGCCAGCGACGAGATGACGTTTGACTTGGAGATGATCGACGGGACGCGTATGCCCAAGCGCACCCGCCCTTCGGGCAATCACCTTTCCGAATACATTATTCGCACGCGGCAGCCGGTTTTGATTCGCGATAACTACGTGGCGGAAGTTAAGAAACTGGGCGTCGATCCCATTCGTACCGGGGGATGCTTCTGCGGGGTACCGCTGGTGGCTTATGACCGGGCCATCGGAGCTATGGCGGTGTTTTCGGATCACGAGCGCACTTTTGACGAAGGGCATTTGGAGTTGTTAAGGGTACTGGCCAGCGAAGCCAGCATCGCCATTGAAAATGCGCGGCTGTTCCAGGAAGAACGCACCAAGGCGCGGCACCTTTCGCTGCTGAATATTATTTCCCGAAACGCTATTGCGACGCTCAATCCCGATGAGATGCTTGCAAAAATCGCCGAACAACTGGAAGAAGGGCTGACCTACGATCACATCGGGATTGCGGTGCTGGATTACTCCACGCGTGAAATCGTAGTGCAAGCCGAAGCGGGCAAGCGGCGCGGCAGCGTAGGACAGCGCATCCCGCTGGGAGCCGGGCTGATCGGGCACGTGGCGCGCAACGGACAGGTGGCGTTTTACCACGGCGCGAATATCGCCGATGCGGCGCTGAAACCGCTGCTGCCCGACACCGCGGCAGCCGTGGCACTGCCAATTTTCTACGCCGAGCAATTGCACGGGATACTTTTCATCGAATCGTCGATGCCCACGGAATTTTCCGACGAAGAAATCCTGCTGCTGCGAACGCTGGCGGACCTGGTGGCGGCGGCGCTGCACAACGCGGTTTCGTTTCAGAAAGCGCAGGAACAG
>JBBSFG010000234.1:0-6456 GCA_038238965.1 Candidatus Acidiferrales bacterium
GGCGGTGGAACCCTCACCATGATGCAGGCATCCGGCAGCGGTCAGCCCATTCTCCGTAACCTGAGTAACGGCGTTCTCAACAACGTCAATAACTTGGTTCAGGGCTCGGGGCAAATCGGAAACAACGGTCTGGTCGTGAACAATGGCCCTGCCGGAGTCATCAACTCCAACGGCGCGTTTGCTTTGGACATGAGCAACTCCACGTTCACAAACCAGGGCTTGCTCATCGATAACGGCATACCCAGCCCAGGTGTGATACCAACGTCAAATTACACCCAGTCTTCCACCGGACGCCTGGAAATAACCATTACTGCTGTTCCCGCAGGCCCACAGGCTTCTGTTCTGCAGAATTCCGGTACCGCAACACTCGCCGGCAATCTGGACATAGTATTCCACGGCGGATATGTACCCGCGGCAGGCGACCATTTCACCGTAGTCACTTCGACTGCAATCAACGGACAGTTCGCGGCCATCAATTCGCCTGCGCTTCCCGCGGGATTGGGATGGAGCGCCACCTATAACGCGACGTCCGTGGTGATCACCGTCGGCACCGCAGCCGGTGGATCGCCCACATTGACCGTCACGGATCTCGGCACAGGAACCGGCACCGTCACGGATGACTTGGGTCTGATTAGTTGCACCACCACCGGCGGAGTAATTTCCGGAACATGTTCCGCGCCCTACGGGAACGGATCGATCGCTACTCTGACGGCAACGCCGGCAGCAGGCAGCGACTTTACCGGCTGGAACGCTTGTGCCGGAACCGGGCAATGCAGTGTCACCCTGAATGGAAATCAAAACGTATCGGCGACCTTCGCGCCGACGGGATCGTCCACCACCCTGAATATTTCCTTGATTGGCACGGGTAACGGCACGGTTACCGATAATCTCGGGCAAATCATGTGCACGAATACCGCGGGCGTCGCTTCTGGAATGTGCTCCGCCAGTTATCCTCCAGGAACGGTGGTCAACTTGTCCGCCTCGGCAACTCAGCCGTCCACGTTTGGCGGTTGGATGGGAGCGTGCACTGGCGCCGGCGCCTGCAGCGTGACGCTGAACTCTTCGCAAACAGTTACCGCTTCATTTGTGCCGCCGCCGCAGATCATCACCCTGCCGTTTTCAACCGGTACACCTTCTGGAATGGCAACGTTCAACTGCCCGTCCAACTCGAACCCCACTCCCGATAATCCTTGCCTCGATCCCAACGCGCACGCGGTGGCTCTCGGCATCACGCAAGTCAACACGCCGTTCACGTTGACCGTGCAGGCGACGGAAGTGCCGCCTAACGTTGCCGATGGTTTGTGCCCTTCAGGCGCGACACCCGCGCAGGATTTCGATTGCCGCTTTAAGTCGTTCTTCACTTACCAGACACTGAACAACGGCGACACCATCGTGCCGCTCTGTTATCCGTTTGCGAATGGAAACTGCGTGCACTACACCGTCTTCTACCAGAATCCTGGAACGGAGCCCGATCCTTCGTGGTACACCGGCCCGGTGAACTGGACCGTCACGTGGAATAACGACAAGTTCATTCCGCCGGCTCCGTACACGGGCGGCACGCCGCGTTTGTACGACGATCCCGACGGATTTGTCTTGCCCAATTCGCCCTACGGCACGGATTGCAGCACCCCGATGCAAACCGGCAATCCCGGAACACCGACCACGAATCCACCGCTGTTCTGCCAGTTCGTTTTCGATATCACGACGTTCTACGATCCGAATAAAAAGGTCGACGCCGGCATCGGCGGCAAAACCAAAGTTTTCAACGACGTGGTGGTAGCCATTCCGCCGGCCAACGCCGGATTTGTTACAGTGACAAGCACTCCCGATGCAGCCACCGTGACGGCCGGAAGTCCCATCGGCTTCACTATCACGATTGCCAACACCTCGGCTGGAACCGCAAGCAACGCCACCTTGAATGACTTGCTGCCGCCGGTGCCCGGTGTGAGTTGGAGCATTTCACCGGCTTACAGCGGCCCGGGCACTTGTTCCGTCACGGGCGCTGTGGGCAGCCAGGTATTGTCCTGCTCGTTCGGAAATGTTGCGGCCAACACGCCGGCATTCAGCGTTCATATCCTGAGCCCTTCCTCCTCGGTCGGTCCGGTCACCAACTCCGCGACCGTAGTGGCCGCCAATCAGCAGGTTCTTTCCATCGCCAGCGTCACGGTGCTGCCGGTCGCCGTGGCTTTCAGCGGCCTCACACCATCGCAATCGATCACCGTCGGAACCAGCGCCATTTCGCTGGGCGGAATTATCGGCAGCGGCAACTCATTCCCTGGTCTTGGCGAAACCGTCTCAATCACCATAGATGGGATTACGCACACGGCCAAGATTGTCAGTAACGGCGCTTTCGCGCAGTCCTTCGCGACGGACACCATTCCGGCATCGGCGACGCCTTACCCCATCACCTACAGTTATCCGGGAGATTCCACGTTTGGCCCCGCCAGCGATAGCAGCACCGCGCTGACTGTGAATCCCGTAGTTGGAAGCTTTTCCCTAACGGTTTCTCTCATCGGAACCGGCACGGGTACGGTGACCGACAACTTTGGGCAGATTCACTGTACCGATATGCCTGGCGCCGCTTCGACCTGTACCGCCAATTACAGCATGGGCACGGTTGTGAATTTGTCGGCGCTGGCGAACCAACCATCGACGTTTGGCGGCTGGATGGGAGCGTGTACCGGCAATCAGGCGTGCAGCGTAACGATGAACTCGGCTCAGACCGTTACGGCGTCCTTCGTTCCGCCGCCGCAGATCATCACCTTGCCATTTTCGGCAGGCACTACTTCCGGCATGGCCACCTATAACTGTCCGTCCAATCCGAATCCCACTCCTGCCAATCCTTGCCTGGATCCCAACGCGCATGCGCTCGCGCTTGGTGTATCGCAGGTGAATACGCCGTTCACGCTGACCGTGCTCGCGACGGAAGTGCCGCCCAATGTTGCCGATGGTTTGTGCTCGTCGGGAGCTTCACCGGCCCAGGATTTCGATTGCCGCTTCACATCGTTCTTCACCTACCAGACGGTGAACAATGGCGCCGTAGTTCCGCTTTGCTATCCGTATGCGAATGGCAACTGTGTCCATTACACGGTGTACTTCCAGAATCCCGGGACGGAGCCCGATCCTTCGTGGTACACCGGTCCGGTGGATTGGACCGTTACGTGGAACAACGATCATTTCATTCCGCCCGCTCCTTACACCCTCGGCACGCCGCGCTTATACGACGATCCTGATGGATTCGTGCTACCCAATTCGCCCTACGGCACCGATTGCAACACCCCGATGAAAACCGGCAATCCCGGTACGCCCACGAACCCGCCGATCTTCTGCCAGTTCGTGTTCGACATCACCACGTTCTACGATCCGAATAAAAAGGTCGATGCTGGCATCGGCGGCAAAACCAAAGTCTTCAACGACGTGGTAGTGGCCATTCCGCCGGCCAATGCCGGATTTGTAACCGTGACGAGCACACCGGATGCCGCAACTGTTACAGCCGGAAGCCCCATCGGTTTCACCGTCACCATTGCGAATACGTCCGCCGGAATAGCAACCGATGCCACACTAAGTGACCCACTTCCCGCCGGAACAAATATCAATTGGTCGATCAGCCCGGCTTACACCGGCCCCGGCACATGTTCGATCGCAGGCGCCGCGGGCAGCCAGGTCCTGGCGTGCGCATTCGGAAATGTGGCAGCAAACGCGCCGCCATTCAGCGTTCACGTGCTGAGCGCGTCTTCTTCGGCGGGCGCGTACATCAACGCCAGCACAGTGACAGCCACAAACCAGCAGATTCTTTCCATCGCCAACATAACCGTGCAAGCGCTGGCGTCGCTGACGTTCAGCGCATTGACGCCTTCGCAATCGATTACCTACGGTACCGCTTCAATCACCCTTGCGGGCAAGCTCAGCAGCGGAACTTCTTTCCCCGACGCCGGTGAAAAGGTCACCATAACTATCGGCAGCTTTAGCCAGCAAGCCACCATCGGCAGCAGCGGCATGTTCACCACATCTTTCCCAACCGCGAATATCCCGGTGTCCGCGACGGCATACCCCATCAACTACGCCTTCGCAGGGGATGCGAATTTCGGCCCCGCCAGCGACGCCTCTACAAAGCTGACAGTGACCATCGCGAATCAGACGGTCAGCTTTGGCACAACACCGACGACCGCGGCATACGGCAGCACATTCTCCGTCACCGCCACAGCGAGCTCCGCTTTGCCGGTGACCATCGCCGCGTCGGGTGTCTGTACGATCAGTGGCGGCACCGTCACTATGACCGCAGGCGCGGGCACGTGTACGCTCACCGCCACGCAGGCGGGAAACACCAATTACAAACCCGCTTCCGCCATGAAAACAGTGGCCGCCACTAAAGCGACCAGCACCACGACCATCCTTTCAAACACGCCGAATCCGTCGGTGATTTCTCAAGCCGTTACTGTCAGTTTCAGCGTAACGGGCGTGACCAAGCCGACTGGCACTGTAAATGTCGCCGCCTCCACGGGAGAAACCTGCGGCGGAACTTTGTCAGCCGGAAATGGAAGCTGCGCGCTGACGTTCGTCACCGCGGGCCCGCGAACCATTACCGCTTCGTACCCGGGCGACGCCAACTTTACTGGCAGCGCGTCGGCGGGTGTAAGTCAGACGGTTAACTCCGCAGCCACGTCCGCGCTGACGATTACCCCATCCAGTGTCGACTTCGGCCAGGTGCTGGTCGGATCGCTGGCGGTGAAAACTGTAACCCTGACGAATACGGGAACCACCAGCATTAAAATTTCAAACATCGCCATCAACCAACCCGGTTTCAGCGATAACAACAATTTCTTCACTCTGCCTTTGTGCCCCTCATTATTGGCGGCCAAGAAAACCTGCATCGTGCTTGTGACGTTTATTCCGGGCAGAAATCAATCCGGACCCGCCTCCGCGTTCTTGATCGTTACCGACAACGCCGCAGGCAGCCCGCAGAAAGCGGCGTTGACAGCCACGGCCATCAATCCGAAAGCATCGTTGAACCCCGGCTCCCTCTCGTTTGGCACGCAGAAAGTGGGAACGACCAGCGGCGTCAAGAGCGTTACGCTTACAAACACCGGCACCACGCCTCTGATTCTCGGCAGCCTCGCCAACAGCGGCGACTACTCCATTGTTAGTACCACGACGTGCACCTCGGGCCTTTCCATTGCGCCCGCACACAACTGCAGGATCGACGTGAAGTTTTCGCCAAAGAGCAAAGGCTTCCGCCTGGGAACCATCACCATTAAGGACAACGCGTTGTTCAGCCCGCAAACCGTACTGCTGTCGGGCCAGGGGAATTGAGCGCAAAAATCGCGCCAGCAGCCGGCGCAAATCCAGAGTCACATTTGCTCTTCGCCGTTAGCTCTTCGCGCCGAAGATAGGCGCCAGGTCGGAACGTTTGCTCACCTGGTCCGTTTGCGCTTCTTTTTGCACTTCGTCGGCGGCGCGTCGAGCTTCCTGATAATGGCTGGCTGCGGCGCTGCCTTTCCCGGAAAGTTCCAATGCGCGGCCCAGTTGATACTGGCTTAACGCCCGCAGCACGCGGAGTCCCAGCTTGTCGCTGCGCAGCGTCGCGGTATTCAAATCCTTTTCGGCGTTGACATAATCCTTCACTCCGGTCAGCGCCTCTCCCCGCAACACCAGGCACTGCGTGGAAAGATACTTCAAACCCAGCGAATCGGCTTGCTCGCCTAGAGTCTTCAGTGCTGAGGCTGCGGCGGCAAATTTTCCCTGCGATACCGCCAGTCTGGCCATATTTATTTTGGTCAGCAGAATCAGCGAGGCGTCGCCCGTCTTGGCCGCCGCCTGCAGCGCTCCGTTGTACACGCCAGCAGCGGTCTTCAGATCGCCGCGGTACATGGCGTTTTCACCTTGGTAGCTCAGCGTGGTCGCGATTTGCGGCTGGCTCTTATCCTGCGAAGCCGCGCTCAACGCCTCCGCCAGTTTCTTGCCGGCTTCTTCCCCTCGTCCTGCTTGCGCCAGCGCATGCCCATAGGCGATCAACACTTCCGTGGACCAAAACCCTTTCTCTTTCGCGTCTCGCAGCCCGTTGATCGCTTCTTCCTGCGCGCTGATCGCCGCGCCAAACCTGCCCTGGTAGCCGAACAGCACGCCCAGCCCGGACGATTCAATGGCCGCGCCGCGTTTGTCGCCCGCGGTGCGCCGAATCTCCAGCGCTTTCAGATACTGATCCTGGGCTTGATCGAACTGCCCCGTTCTCATCGAAGTTTCCGCCAGGTTGTGCAGCGTATCGGCAATGTCTGACGGAACCTTCAGCTTCTCCCGTACCTGCAGGGCCTGCGTAAAATAAATGCGCGCGTTATCGAAATCTCCTTTGGCCAGATAGGTGTTGCCGATATTGTTCACCACCTGCCCTTGCATGCTGTCGTTGTGAACTTCTATTTCCGCCTGCAGCGATTGCTTGAACAGCGGCAGCGCTTCATCGTA
>JBBSFG010000235.1:0-6443 GCA_038238965.1 Candidatus Acidiferrales bacterium
CAGGGCTAAAGGAATCGATAGCCGACGCGGAGAAAGATGCGGATCTCGGGAAACGCGAGTTGGCGCTAGAGCAAGACAGCTATTTGGCGAATCCCGATCACGAACACGATACCGCGGGCAAAGCCAAGATTGATGCGCTGCAGCAACAGATCAACGATAAGCAGCAGGATATAGACCGGCTGAAAACGCGGCTCGCGGCCATGCAAGAGCTGCACAAAGCGCCGCCCCCGCCCGCAAAACCTGCGAATCCGCCGGCGAATCAAACTCCGGCTGCGGCACCTCCTGCACAACAGTAAGAACATAAGCGCAAAAAATTCAATTGCTCGATGGTCGCGAAGCGGCGTGGGTTTGTAGTTACGGCCGCAAACTTTGATCGTGGCTTAATCTGTGAATCGCTGCGTCCGCGGATGGCGGGGCGGTCGTGGTGGTTTGCCCCGCTCCTGATGGTTTGCCAAGATTTCTACTGGATTTCCACATCTGGGAAACATACCACTACATCTAGTAGTGTTTTTGCTTGACAGCAGATGTGCTGTCAAGCAAAATCCCGCCAACAATTCTTGTAGCCACAATAGGTCCGGCGATTCACGGTAGCGAGGCAAGCCCAGACTCAGGGAACGACCGCAGTTCCGGGGGGATGATGCAATATCTGCCAGGATTCACCGTCCAGTGCATCAATCAATTGTGCGAAGCCCGCGGGCATTGGCTGCGCGCGGATGCCACGGCAGCTACATCGCACGAAGGCCGCTGCCCCTGCTGCGGAGATTTTCTGAGGAATGTGCCGCCGCCACTGGCACCGCGATTTCGCATGCGGCCGCGGCCGCTGACTTCGTATCGTCCGCCGATGCGGCCGCGCTAGTCTCCGCGTAGTTTAACGAATTCATTCGAAAAACCGCGTTTCAGCCTTCGACAAGGCCCTTCTCGGCCATTTGTTCGTCGCTAAACCATAGACCGGGGATATTTGCCGACCCCAGCCGGAGAATGTCTTCGAGGGCGCCGCGCACCTCGCGAAGTTCGAGGTTTACGCCGAGCCGCTCGAGCAATTCGAGCAACATACGAGCGCCTTCCGCAAGCACGGGCCTGGGAGTGATCTCCGCGGCGTCGAGCCGGCGATAGGTGACCACATAGATGGCTGAAGGACCGGCGCCGTGACGCACGATGTTCAGAAACCCACGAGTCGGCGGCATCGGCGGAGAAAACTCTGACGCCGGCGAACCATGCGGCAACTTATCCGTTGAATAGTCTGTCGTGATCGATCCCGGAAGCGAACCGGAGTTTGGGGCCTGCGAAGAGCGATCCGCCGGAGACAGTTTCGCAGGAAGAATGTGGGCGCTCTGTTCCCATCCCAATAGGGGATTGCTCATTCGCCGGGGACCCCGCTATGCCAAATATTTCAGCTGCAGCCGCTGGTGCTGCCGCAATTTTCACACTTGTAGCATGCGCCGTTGGGAACCATCAGCATGCCGCACTCGGAACAAGTAGGCGCGCCTTCGTGAGCGTTGCTGGGTTTGGAGGACGCGCTGGACACCGGCAACGCGGCCAGGGCCTGCGCGACCACGGGAGCCGGCGCGACAGATGAACCTGTGGCGGCTTCGGGCATTGCAGCGCCGTTCAGTTTCAGATAGTCCGCGGAGATGAAGCGGCCACCGAGCCAGCGTGCGATGTAGTCAAGCACGCTGGAGACGAAACGAATCTTGGGATTCGCGGTGATGCCGGAAGGCTCAAAGCGGGTATTGAGCAGCTTGTCCACGTAAACCTTGAGCGGCACGCCGTACTGCAGGCCGATGGAAACGGTCAGGGCCAATCCGTCCATGATGCCGGAAAGCGTGGAGCCTTCCTTGGACATCTTGATGAAGATTTCTCCGGGGCGGCCATCTTCGTACATGCCGACGGTGATGTAGCCTTCATGGCCGCCGATGCTGAACTTGTGGGTGACCGAGGCTCGCTCGGCAGGCATCTTTTCGCGTTGCGCACGGGCAAATAATTCCTGTTGCATGGCTTCCACCACGGCGCTGGCTTCGGATTTTTTTTCGTCTTTTTTCTGACCGGCAGCGGACAGCGGCTGCGAGCGCTTGGAATTGTCGCGATAGATGGCGACGGCTTTGAGTCCCAGTTTCCAGGATTCAATGTAGGCATCCATCACGTCTTCGACCGTGGATTCCTCGGGCATATTGATGGTCTTCGAAATGGCGCCGGAGAGGAACGGCTGCGCGGCAGCCATCATTCCAACGTGCCCGGTCCAGGCGATGGAACGGCCGCCGCCTGCGGGGGCCAGCGAGCAATCGAACACCGGAAGATGCTCGGGCTTCAAATGGGGCGCGCCTTCGATTTTGCCGTTCTGATCGATATGCGAAACGATTCCGCTCATCTGTTCCGGGGTGTAGCCCAGGCGCATCAAGGCTTCGGGAACGGTGTTGTTGACGATTTTGATGAGGCCGCCGCCGACCAGTTTCTTGTATTTCACCAGGGCGAGATCGGGTTCAATGCCGGTGGTGTCGCAATCCATCATGAAGCCGATTGTGCCGGTGGGAGCGAGCACGGTGACCTGGGCGTTTTTGTAGCCGAACTTTTCGCCCTGGGCCAGCGCGGTATCCCAGGATTCCTGAGCGGCGAGGAAAAGCTCGGTCTGGACGTGGTCGGGCTTGATGCCGCGCATGGCGTCGCGATGCATGCGAATGACGTCCAGCATGGGTTCGCGATTGACCGGATAGCCTGGAAATGGCCCCATGCTTTCGGCCACGCGCGCGGATTGCGCGTAGGCTTCGCCACACATCAGCGCGGTGACAGCTCCGGCCACGTCGCGCCCTTCGTCGGAATCATAGGGCAGGGCCATGGACATGAGCAGCGCGCCGAGATTGGCGTAACCGAGACCCAAGGGGCGGAAGTTGTGAGAATTCTCGGCGATTTGCGGCGTCGGGTAGCTGGCGTTGTCGACCAGGATTTCCTGCGCGGTGATGGTGACGTCCACGGCATGCTTGAACGCGGGAACGTCAAACTGGCCACCGGAATTGACGAACTTCATCAAATTGAGCGAGGCGAGATTGCAGGCGGTGTCGTCCAGGAACATATATTCGCTGCAAGGGTTGGAAGCGTTGATGCGCGCAGTGTTTTTGGAGGTGTGCCAGCGATTGACGGTGGTGTCGTATTGCATGCCGGGATCGCCGCAGTGCCAGGTGGAGTCGGAAATTTTGAAAAGCAGGTCGCGGGCGCGCAGTTTTTCCGCGGGCTGGCCGTCGATTACGTTCTTGGTCCACCAGTCTTTGTCTTCCGCAGCGGCGCGCATGAAATCGTCGGTGACACGCACAGAGTGGTTGGCGTTCTGGAAAAAGATGGAGCTGTAGGCGTCGCCGTCGATAGCCGAATCGTAGCCCTGCTCGATGAGCACGTGGGCTTTGCGCTCTTCCTTACGCTTGCACTCGATGAATTCCACGATATCGGGATGGTCAACATTGAGGATGACCATCTTGGCGGCGCGACGAGTCTTGCCGCCGCTCTTGATGACGCCAGCGAAGGCGTCGAAACCCTTCATGAAACTGACCGGGCCAGAGGCGATGCCGCCGCCCGATAGAGTTTCCTTGCTGCCACGCAGGCTGGAGAAATTCGTTCCGGTGCCGGAGCCCCACTTGAAGAGCATGCCTTCGGTGCGCGTCAAGCCCATGATGGATTCCATGGTGTCCTTGACGGAGTTGATGAAACACGCCGAGCATTGCGGATGAGCCTGCACGCCGACGTTGAACCACACCGGCGAATTGAAGGCCATTTTTTGTTCGACGAGCAGGTGGGTGAGCTCATCGCGGAAAGCATCGCGCGAATGGTCATCGGCAAAATAGCCGCCTTCTTCACCCCAACGGACAATGGTATTCACGACGCGCGCAATCAACTGACGCACCGAGCCTTCGCGCTCTGGCGAGCCGGGCTTGCCATGAAAATATTTACTGGTAACGATATTGGTGGCGGTCTGCGACCAGCTCCTGGGAACTTCCACGCCTTCCTGGCGGAAAATGGTCACGCCCTTTTCGTTGCCGATGAGCGCGGTGCGCTGCTCCCATTCGACCATATCGAAAGGAGACTTTTTGCCGTCCGTGAAGTAGCGCTGAAAAAACAGGCCGGTGCCGGGGACTGCCGGAGTCTTTTCGGGGGTGACACCTGTTTCCAGCGATTTGCCGTTCAGTGCAGTCTTCACAGTGGCCATTCTGTTCCTCCACGCTTCAGGCTCCCAAGTGGGGAACCCTTTCATTTTACTCCTCTGCAGTTAGTAGTGCAGAGGCCGGTGCCGGAGTGAAAACAACGAAACGCGAACGGTTTGCCATCAGGACTGGAAACGGCGCCAGCCTTACGATCGGAACCACGCCCAAATACGGGCGCGAGCTGGAACTTCGCGCTCGGTTTTTTTCTGTGAACCCGGCTTGGTATCGTTCAACTCCAAACGGCCGTGGTGATCCTCGACTTTGGCGCGTTTGGGGAATGCACGTCCCCCGAATCTGGATTCGCAGTATCGACCTGCGCGAAATAACTGTCAAGTAAAAATAACAGGTGAAAAGAAAAAAGTCGCAAAATGTTCGAGTGACTGTGATTAATCTGTCTATAAGTAGTGGTACGATTTCGGTATTGCCAATCGCCTTCAACTACCTGAAACAAAATAAATTCGCGCGGTTCGTGGACGCGGGCGAAATATCAGCGTAAAGTCGTTCCATCCTTCCAAACACGGCAGGCATCAAATAAATGATGGGCCGCACTCGATTATCTACGCTTGCCGGATTGATTTTGTTTGCGCCGCTGTATTGCCACGCCCAGGCTGCAGCGCCACAAGCGATGACGCCGTCGGTTATGTCGTCCGCATACGGCGACAAACTGAAGATCCGCGGCATCCCGAACCCCGGCAGGATCAATGACGGATTTTATCGCGGAGCACAACCGAACGCACAAGGACTTGAAGAATTAAAAAAACTGGGAATCACAACCATCGTCGATCTGCGCGCGGAAGACCGGCCAAAATCGGAATGGGAAAAGAAAGAGGCGGAGCGGCTGGGAATGCACTTCGTGCACATTCCTATCGCGGGGTTCGCGGCCCCCACCAACGAAGAGGTGGTCCAGTTTCTTTCGCTCTTCCACGATCCGCAGCAGAAAATATTTGTGCACTGCCTGCTGGGCGAAGACCGCACCGGGGTGTTGGTGGCGACGTACCGCATGAGCGTTCAAAAATGGCCGGAAGAGCAGGCCATGCGTGAAATGAATAGCTTCGGATTCAATGGATTCTGGCATCCGGCGATGAAGGCTTTCGTGCGGGATTTCCCGGCCCGGCTCACTTCCGCGCCGGCATTGGCCTCTTTGCAGAACCCCAAATCGCCTACCCCCATCGTTTCGGCCCCCAAGTCCAACTGACACTTGTGTTAAGTAATTTTTAATACGGCGCAAGTGAAATTGCCGCTGACTTCCGTCATGTCCCGGTAGTACGGACGTACTCTTACAGGATGCGCGGGCCCATCGTGTAATGAATGGTGTAGAAGAGCGCAACGAGAATAGCTCCCGGCGGTATGTGGAAGCCGGGCTTATTCGATAGAAGGTCCCGTGCAAGTCGGCCGTTACGAAATTCTGGAAGTCATTGGCACCGGTGCGAACAGCCGGGTGGCACGCGGTCACGATCCTATGATCGGCCGGCTGGTGGCCATCAAGTTACTATCTTCCGAACTAGCGCAGGGCGAGGCCCGCCAGCGTTTTCTTCAGGAAGCGCGGGTGGTCGGGCAGCTTTCGCATCCATCGATCATCACGCTGCACGACATGGGCATCGAGGAATCCACGTCGACGCCCTACCTGGTTATGGAATATCTGAACGGCCAGCCGCTCGATCGCATATTGGATAAAGGAAGCGTTCCACTGCCGCGGGCTTGCGCCTGGGTGGCGGAAGTCGCTGTCGCGCTGGCGGCCGCACATCGCAAAGGCGTTATCCACGGAGACATCAAACCCGCCAACATCCTGATCACCGAAGATGGCCGGGTGAAGCTTATGGACTTTGGAATGGCGCGGCTGGCGGCAAGGGAGACGTCGGGAAGTTCGCTTTCCGGCACGCCGGCGTACTGGTGCCCGGAACAGATCATGGGCAAGCCCCAGGACGCGCGCTCCGATTTGTTTTCGCTGGGCGTGGTGCTGTATGAGTTGGTGACGGGACGCCGGCCGTTCGACGCCGATACGCTGCAGGGCGTATGCAATCGTGTGCTATCGTCTGTGCCGCTTCCTCCTTCGCAAGCCAATTCTTCGCTGCCGTCTGGATTTGACCAACTGGTGGCGCACTGCCTGGACAAGGATCCCAACACGCGATACGCGACGGCGGATACTCTGGCGAACGATCTGTATCCCTTCGCGCGGCGCAAGGTGACCACGCAAGTCATGGTTCAGCCGCTGAGCATTGGCTCGCGCGCGGCAAAGCTCTTGCGTTCGGCATAACACCC
>JBBSFG010000236.1:0-6418 GCA_038238965.1 Candidatus Acidiferrales bacterium
GATGATCTTTGCGCACCCGCTGCTCCGGAGAAATGTAACTAAAAACATGTCCTTGCTGTTGATCGGTTCCTCGCATGCCCAATGAGACGCACCGCGCGCCTCTTCGTTACAATATTTCCGACTTTTTCAGCAGCCTGCTAGGCCCCTACTTGAAATCCATTAGCACGTCGACAGTTCCGCTCTCCGCATTCTTTTCCAGCCAGTGGCCCACCGATTCATAATGAACCGGCAAGTCCACAAAAATCTGCTCGCGATGCACTTGCAGCTTCAACAGAAAATCTTCAAATGCTGTTTTGTCGAAAACATCGCCGCTCAAAATCGGCCACGCCGCCCGCAAGCGCTTCTCCGCGGTAGGTGAAATGTCCGTCAGTACCAGTTTCCCAAACTTATACGGCCGGCCCTCCGTAATCTTGATGCGGTAATAAACGGCGTGCGCTTGTTCGTCGAAATCCGCCTCTGGTTCCACTTTTGCGTCCAGATACCCCAGGTGTCCATACGCTTCCTGCATCCGATCCCACGCTGCCTCGATCGTCATTCCGTTGGCGATCTCCCCTGCCTTGATGCCCAGCAGATCATTCAACGTGTAAATCGACAACGCCGTATTCCCAGTCCACTGTGTCCCTTTGAATTTATATACCGACCCCGCCGTAACCGGCACAAACACTGGAATCTGGTCGGGCAATTTCTGGTTGGGATTGCCGCTTAGCCGTATCTCCGGCGGCCCCAGCTTGACGCGCAAAAATCCCTGCTGCACGTAAATCGGTTTCACCTGTTCCGCCAGGAATAAATCCACCAGCATCCGCGAATACGGCTTTCCATGAATCTCGCTCAGGTGCTGCCGTACCGTTTTGTTTTCCGCAAGTGCCGGATCCCCAAACTCAATCTTCGAGATTTGCAGTACTACATCCGCGATGCGAAATTCCTGCACCGTACCTTCCCCCAGGGGATTCGCAATCACTTGATGCTGCACAGTCGTGTGCAGGCCGCGCGACGCGGTCAGCTCCGCCAAGATGGTGCTTACCTGATCCACCGTGCCTCCCGCCTCCGGAAGTGTCCCGTCATAGAACGGCAAAACTTTCTTAATCGCTTCCGTCAATTCCGCATCCGTGAACCACGGTAAATTGTCAAAATACGCCGGAATTCTTGGCGACTCCACCAGCTTAAACGTCAGGTACAGCCCTTCCTCCTTCGATTGAAACGCATAATTTACGTTCGAAAAAAGGCCCGTCTGCACCAGTCGGTCCGCTGCCGCCTGCAAATCCTGTTTCGCCACGGCACTGCCGGCGCTCAATCCAGACAGGGTGATGACTTGCGCCTCACTCAGGTGCTTGACGCCTTCAGCGTGGATAGCCTTCAGAGCCTCGGTGGGATTTTCTGCTGTTTGCGCTAACGCTAAACTTCCTGAAGCGCCGCCCGAAAGCAGGAACATTACGCCCGCATAGAAAGCACACCAAAATACGCGCACCAGTCGGCGACCCATGCGTTTATTCTAGCGGAAATTTGTTGCCGGATTCCGAAAGCTCTAACGATTACTCCACGGTAACGGACTTCGCCAGGTTTCTCGGCTGGTCCACGTCGCATCCCCGGCGCACCGCGATGTGATAAGCCAGCAATTGTAGTGGAATGATTTCCAGCAGCGGCGACAACAATTCCGGCGCCGGCGGCAGCTCGATGATGTGGTCCGAGGCCGCGCGTGCCAGCCGGTCATTCTCCGTCGCAATTGTGATCACGATGCCGTCCCGCGCTTTCACTTCTTGAATATTGGACACGCTCTTTTCGTAGCGCGTCATCGAATCCGGGTCCGTCTCATCTCGTGTGGCCAGCACCACTACCGGTAGATTTTCATCGATCAGCGCGTTTGGCCCGTGTTTCATCTCTCCCGCGGGATAACCTTCCGCATGAATGTAGGAAATCTCCTTCAACTTTAAAGCGCCTTCCAGCGCGATGGGATAATGAATACCGCGGCCGAGATACAAAAAGTCGCTGTAGCGGAACAATTGCCTGCCGAGGTTTTCGTACAGCCCCGTTTCTTCCGCCTGCAACACCCGCTCCATCTTGTGCGGCAATCGGGTAATTTCTTGCATCAATTTCACAGCGCACTCGTGCGCGATTCTCCCGCGAACCTGTCCCAGGTAAGCTGCCAGCAACACCAACGCCGTCAACTGCGCCGTGAATGCCTTTGTCGAAGCCACGCCAATTTCCGGCCCGGCATGTGTCGGGATGGTTCCCGCCGCTTCCCGCGTAATCATCGAGCCCATCACGTTGCAAATCGCCAGCGTCGGTGACCCCTTCGATTTCGCTTCGCGCTGCGCCGCCAGCGTGTCGGCCGTCTCCCCCGACTGGCTGATACACACCGTCAGCGTCTTGGAGTCCAGAATAGGATCGCGATAGCGAAATTCGCTGCCGTAATCCACTTCCACCGGAACGCGCGCCAGTTTCTCGATCATGAACTTGCCGGCCAGTCCCGCGTGCCAGCTCGTTCCGCACGCCACGATCCGCACACTATCGAAGCCTTTGAACTGTTCTTCGCTAATGTGCATTTCATCTAGGAATATTTTGCCGGTGTCCTGCGAAATCCGTCCCAGCAGCGTGTCGCGCACCGCCCTGGGCTGCTCGAAAATCTCCTTCTGCATGAAATGCTTGTAGCCGCCCTTTTCCACCATGATGGGATCCCACGCCACATGCTGCGTCGGACGCTCCACGCTGCGCCCGTCGTGATCCATCACCTTCACGCCATCGCGCGTCAGCACCGCGATATCGCCATCGGCGAGGAAAAACATTTCGCGCGTGTGCTGCAGTATCGCGGGGATATCGCTGGCCACGAAGTACTCGCCATCTCCGATGCCTACCACCGAAGGAGGTCCAAGCCGCGCCGCAACAATTTTCATGGGGTCTTTGGCCGACAGGAATACCAGCGCGTAAATTCCACGCAATTCCTTCAGCGTAAGCCGCACCGCTTCTTCCAGTGGCGTATTTCCTGCCGAGTACTGCTCCACCAGGTGCGCCACAATTTCCGTATCCGTTTCCGTTACGAATTTGTGCCCGTCGCGCTGCAACCGTTCTTTCAACTCCAGGTAGTTTTCGATGATCCCGTTATGCACCACCACAATTTGCCCGCTGCAGTCCCGGTGCGGGTGTGCATTCTCTTCTGTCGGACGCCCGTGCGTGGCCCATCGCGTGTGCCCGATGCCATAGGTCCCTTCGATCGGCGACTTGGCGATGACCTCTTCCAGGTTGCGAAGCTTGCCCGCGGCGCGGCGAATCTCCAGTTTGCCCTTGTCCGTCACCACCGCGATCCCGGCGGAGTCGTATCCCCGGTATTCGAGTTTCCGCAGCCCCTCGATAATTACCGGAACGACTTTCTTAGGTCCGATATAGCCGACAATACCGCACATGAAATGACTCTCCTGAAGATGCTTTTAAGACTAACATGCGGCAAAACCGCGCAGGTAAAATCGCGGTACAGGTGTCGTGAATCAGTTTATGGCTGCTGCGGCTCGTCCGGAGCGGGGTCCAGATCGTAGGTCTTCAATCGCTCGGTAGGGTCGAAATGAAACGTCACTCGTGCCGTTGCCGGTCGCAGCGTCTCCGTGTCGATGTGCCGCACTATGGCGACAATGGTTCGAGGCTTGGGCGAATCCTCCACCCGGTAGCCACGGCTGCTCAAAAACACACTCACCCGCGTCATGGGCGTGCCCTTCGGCAATTCCGCGTCCAGCATTTCATCGATCTTGCGCAAATGCGGGTCGGAGCTGTGCGCGCTTGTCTTGCAGCCCGCCAGACCGGCCACGCCTGCCACCGCGAGCATCGCCAGCATCAGGCAGCGCAGCCCGGCGCTTCCCACAAACGTTTTTCTGAAATTAGTGTGTGAGTTCAACATCGCGGGTCAGTCGATGATCTCAAAGCGGTATTCTTCAATCACTGGATTGGTCAGCACTTCCTTCGAAATCCGCTCCAGTTGGCGTTGCGCCTCTTCGCGGCTCCACCCATTCAGGTCCAGCACAAAAAACTTCCCCTGCCGCACATCCTGGACTTCCGCATAACCCAACCCCGACAGCGCGTGATGGATCGTCTGCCCCTGCGGATCGAGCACCGTGCGTTTTGGCATTACCCAGACGTGTGCTTTCATCGCCCAATTATAACATTCGAGTTTGTCCTGAATGCCCGGGCGTTTCCCAACCAGCACAGCGCCAGGGAAGCCGCTTCGAGTTCAGCTTAAGACTCGTTGCCGCGGTAAGAGTTTTGTCCGTGGGCAGGACCTGAAAAAGCGTGCTCAAATCCCATTTTCACCATGCGGGCAAGTTCAACTTCTTCCAGGCCCATTCGCCGGGCATTCTCGTACTCCGCGTCCAGGCTGGTGTGAAACATTGCCGGATCATCGGTGGAAATCATCACGGGGATACCATGTCGAAATAACGCCGGCAGCGGATGCTGTTCGATTTGCGCCGTCTCCACTCCCAGCTGCTTCGCCAGTGCGCCAGTTTTTATATTGCTCTCCGGACAGATTTCCAGAGGAATCTGCCGTTCGGCCAGCAAGTCCATCAGGCTCCGGTCGTGAATCGCGGCGATGCCATGGCCGATGCGTTCCACCCCCAACAACTCGATGGCCTCCCGAATTTCTACCGGGCCGCCAATTTCTCCCGCATGCATCAACCGGTGCAGTCCGATTTCCGCGGCCGCTTCGTACACGCGACGGAATTCTCTCGCCGGGATGCTCAACTCGTCCCCGCCGATACCAAACGCCACGATCGACTTCGATCCGCATTGTCCAGCGGCTTGCACCACCTTCATCGCGGCCTCAGCTCCAAATTGCCGCACTGCATCAAACACGAAATTAAATCGCAGCCCTCGGACCTGAAATAATTCCGCGGCCGCTAGTATGGCCGCAAAGTTCTCCTCCACTGCTTGCTTGCGCAACAGCATCACTCCGATCGAAAGCGTTACCTCCGCATACACCACCCGCTCGGCCAGCAATTGTTCCCCAAAATCCCGCAGTGCCAATCCGTAGTCGTCCGGCTCGCGCAGCAAGGAACACACCCATTTATAAGCTTCAATAAACTGCATGAAATCTCGGTATGCGTACCGCCGCTGCACCTCTTCTTGGGACAGCGCAACGCCGTGCTTGGTCGCCAGCTCCATCAACGTGTGCGTCTGCAACGACCCTTCGAGATGTACATGCAGTTCTGCTTTGGGCAGGGAATGAAAGCCGGCTGAAAGAAGGCCTTGCGGCATCGCCGGCGTCAGTGCGGCAGTTGCGGACGGCCCGCGTTGATCCATGCCGTCAGCCAGTAGGAGCCAACGTCGGTAGCGGCATCGGAGAGTTGCCGTATCAAAATCACCGCCGCCGCATTATAAAAATGGTCGAAGTATTCGTCGTCGTATGAGTTTTGCGGCCGGCGCGAATTGCGATCCGCCAGCAGAATAGGTTCCAGCCAGCTGTGTGATCTCAAGCACGCTTCGAACGCGTGATCCGTTGGATCGTTGATATAGGCGGCGTCATTCGGCCGCATCGGAAAAAACGAAGAATAGCGATCGATCAACGTCGTGCCGAAACGATCGTTGATACCCGCTTGCCCGGTGAGCCGGCCGTCAAAATCCTCCGTAGTGTTAAACGGATCGTGCGCTTCGGCGACATAATTTGCCAGGATCGCGGCATCCAGTTTCGCTTCGTCCCAGTGGCCGCCCTTGATAGCTTCAGTCAGTTTCTGGCTGTACACGCCGATTTGCCACGGCAGCAAGCCATTGGCCTGCAGTTTGGTCTTTCCAAACTTCGTCACCGCAGCCTTGTAATTTCGCGGCAACGCATCGTACGGAAATCTTCCGTACTTATCCAAATACAGAAAATGATTGTGACGCTCCGAGGCGATCTTGGCGATCGAGTCCAGCGGGTCGGTAACATGCTGCGAGAGCAGTGCGCGGTTGGACTCAAAAAATTCGCGGATGTCCGCTGGAAGCGTGTCGATGGCCTTGTTTACCACTAACTTGTTACCATTGCGGCCCCACGCACGCGCACTATGCGGAACCGCCAGGACCATTGTCGCAACCACCACCAATGGCACCTGCCTGCACGCTCGTCGATATCGCCTTGCCAACATTCGCCTGTTCGATCCCATCGTTGCCCGGATTCTATGCCCGGTCTGCCGCGCGCAGCGTGCTGCGCTTCCGCCCGTAGTTGTAGTAAATCACAAGTCCAATCGCCATCCACACAAAGAAGCGGATCCAGTTGGTAATCGGTAGCCCGGCCATCAGCAGCAGGCAAGTCAATATCGTCATAATCGGCGCGATCGGCCCGCCCGGCGCGCGAAACGCTCTTCTTCGGTTCGGTTCGCGATAACGCAAAATCAAAACTCCCCCAGCCACCAGCGCGAATGCGAACAGCGTGCCGATATTCGAAAGGTCCGCCAGCGTTCCAATATCC
>JBBSFG010000237.1:0-6407 GCA_038238965.1 Candidatus Acidiferrales bacterium
ACTGTTTCGCCGAAACTTTTCACCAGACGATGGACTTTTTCCTGCGTGGGTGTCGATCCGGTGACTGCGTAAGCGCGGGCTAACCCGGAAAGATACTGACCAAACGAGTGCCCCGCGATAAAAGCATGAAAATTGTCTTTTTCGTTAAAATCGTCCCCATTGTCGTACCATCCCCCCATGTCCGGACCGGGAGCCGGCATGCCTTGGCGTTGCCGAAATGGTTTTAGAAGCCCGTCTTCGTTGAGATTCAGAAATAATTCGTGATTGTGATCGAACTGTACGCGAAATGGTCCATTTAGGAGCTGGACGTCGCGGTAACCAAAGATCGAGAGGGGGGGTGTGATCTGGGTTTTTGCGGGCTGATGGGCCCAGGAAGGAAGTGAACGCAGCGCCAGAAGTCCGGCGGTGGACGCTGCAGCCGTACCGATAAAGTGCCTTCGCGATTTGCGTTTCATAACTGTCTCCCTGCCCGTTATTCGGGCGCCCGCTATGACCATGATCGCCTATCAGCAAGCCATCAACTCTCGGTAAGCGTTTGCTCCAACCGCCTATGTATAGCGCGACTAACGGTTGGCGTCAACGAGCTGTAATCGATTTCTCAGTTAAAGTATCCTATCCTACGTCAGGAGTGTCACCAACTCCCGCCTCATCATGACGCGATTCACTATGTTTCTCCTCGCGATAGTCTTGCTGGGCTGGCCTTTACTGGCCCGTTCCCAAACGAGCGAAAATTCAACAGCACCGATAAGTGCGGCGCTGCGTGCCAGAAATTTCGAGCAAGCTGTCGAGTTGAGTCGCGCCGCTCTTCATCGAACTCCAAACAATCCTCAACTTTGGACCCTTCAGGGCATCGCCTTGGCCAGTCAAGGAAACAGTAATGATGCCTTTGCCTCCTTTCAGCGGGCGCTGAAGATTTCACCCGATAATTCTGCCGCACTTGCCGGCGCGGCGCAGATTCAATACCAAGCAGGCAGTCAGAAGGCCGTACCATTACTGACTCATCTCCTGCAGTTGCGCCCGGAGGACCCCACCGCGAACGCCATGCTGGCAGTGCTGGAATATCGCATCGGCGATTGTGCCGCCGCCGCAACGCATTTTGAAAAAGCCGGCCAGTTGGTGGATTCTCAACTCGACGCTTTGCATGCTTACGCGACGTGCTTGGTCAGGCTCAAGCGGCTTGATGATGCCGCCACGACGTTTCAAAGGGCCGTCGCTCTTCAACCGGAAGTTCCTCGGGAACGACTGCTTCTGGCCTCCATTCAACTCATGGCTCACAAGCCCAAGGACGCGCTAGAAACTTTACGTCCGGTGTTGGAGGCCAAGGACGTGAACGCCGGCACGCTACAACTTGCTTCGCGGGCCTACGAAGATTCCGGCGAAACCCCTGAGGCGGTGAACACCCTCCGGCAGGCAATCTTACTCGAGCCACGGAATACCAGTCTGTATCTGGATTTCGCCAACATTTCCTTCGCCCACCAGTCATTTCAAGTGGGCGTAGACGTTATCACCGAAGGGCTGTCCCTGCAGCCAAATGCTGACGAGTTGTACGTCGCCCGAGGCGTTCTGTTCGTACAACTTGCCAAGTACGATAAAGCCGAAATCGATTTCGAAAGAGCCTATCAGTTAAATCCCAATCAGTCTTTGAGCACCGCCGCCCAAGGCTTGGCCGCGGTGCAGGCCAACGATCTTGATCACGCGCTGGCTTCGGTTCAATCGAAACTCGCACGAAAACCAAGCGATCCTTTGCTCCTGTACCTCCAGGCCGATGTTCTTTCGCAAAAGGGCGCTGACCCCGGTACTCCCGAATTTCAACTCGCCATGCGCTCAGCCCGAAGGGCTGTCGGCCTTCAACCGTCACTCGCCGCTGCCCGGGCCGTGCTGGCCAAACTTTACATGCAAACTGGCCAATACCAGGAAGCCATCGATCAGTGCCGGAAGGCTTTGATCAGCGATCCAAAAGATCAAACAGCGGTGTACCGCCTGATTCAGGCCTTGCGTAAGACTGGTGACACAAAAGAGATTCCAGAATTACTCACGCGCCTTGCGCAGCTTCGCGAACAAGCTACCAACGAGGAAAGAGAACGGTATCGTTACAAACTATTCGAAGACGACAAAACGGGGGATCAGCCGGTGCAGCCTTAAACTGTCCATCTCGATCCAAGAAACGACTTGCTACAAGCACTAGCGGATTTGTTAATAACGGAGGATATTTCCTCGAATGAACTGGACCCGTCGTAACTTTGTGCGCCTTTCCGCGCTCTCAGCCGCTTCTCTAACCGCCCAGCGGATGCTCGCGCAGGGAGTGGTGGAACACAAATCGAAGCCGCTCACGCGCCCGTCCCCTTCTGGCCGGCCTTTCAATGCGCACTTCGTCGACGTCGCAGCAGCAGCTGGTCTGCGGGAACCGACAATCTACGGCGGTGTAGACCGCAAGAAATACATTCTGGAGTCTACAGGCTGTGGCTGCGCGTTCATCGATTACGACAACGATGGTTGGATGGACATCTTCTTGCTCAGCGGTACGCGCCTGGAGGGCGCTCCAGAAGGCGCGACCAACCGTCTGTACAAAAATAATCGAGACGGGACATTTACCGACGTCACGGAAAGAGCTGGTCTCCATTCCGTTGGCTGGGCCTGTGGCGTTTGTATCGGCGATTACAATAACGACGATTATGACGACATTTTCTGCACCTATTTCGGGCAAAACAAACTTTATCGCAACAACGGTGACGGCACGTTTACCGACGTTACCAAGTCAGCGGGGCTGTTGAGCGATCAATTGCGATGGGGTGCCGGCTGCAGTTTCCTGGATTACAACCGAGATGGCCATCTGGATCTCTTTGTCTCCAACTACATTCGCTTCTCCCTCGAACACGCCCCAGTCCCGGGAGAAAATACGAACTGTAATTGGAAAGGAATTCCCGTCGAATGTGGGCCCCGAGGTCTGCCAACCGGACGCCATTTGCTGTACCGCAACAATGGCGATGGCACATTTACGGATGTCAGCGAACAATCCGGCATCGCCAAAGCGACTAAGACGTACGGCATGACCGTGGTTACCGCGGACTTGGATGAAGACGGCTGGCCAGACATTTACGTCGCCTGCGATTCAACTCCCAGCCTTCTGTTCATAAACAACCGCGACGGAACGTTTCGCGAAGAAGGCGTATTACGTGGCGTCGCGCTGAGCGATGACGGAGAAGAGCAAGCCGGCATGGGCATCGGCATTGGCGACTACGATCTGGATGGCCACCTCGATCTTTTCAAAACGCACTTCGCCGATGATGCCAACGTCCTGTATCACAACGATGGGAAGGGAAATTTCGACGACGTTACCCGCCCTTCGCGCGTGGGTGTTGAAACCCGCTACATCTGTTGGGGCGCCGGCATGTTCGATCTCGACAACGATGGACATCCCGATTTGTTTATGGTTACAGGGAACGTTTACCCAGAAGTCGAGCGGAAGCTTTCGCAATATCCAAACAAGACTCCGAGAGCTGTATTTCGCAATCTTGGCAATCGCACGTTCGAGGAGTTAGTGGACGGCGCCGGCCCAGGTGTATCCGCGGCACACTGCAGTCGCGGTTGCGCTTTTGGAGACTTCGACAACGACGGCGACTTGGATATCTTGATCATTAACTTGAACGAGCCTCCTTCGCTGTTGCGCAATGAACTGCGTGGCGAACAGAATTGGATCAAGGTAAAGCTGGAAGGCGTAAAGTCCAACCGCAGCGCCATCGGCGCGCGCATTCTCGCTTACTACGCTGGAAAGAAGCAGGTGCAGACCGTATTGAGTCAGTCCAGTTTTTACTCCTGCAATGATCCACGGATGCATTTTGGCCTGGGTAGCGCCACCTCAGTCGATCTACAAATTACTTGGCCGAGCGGGTTGTCAGAATCGTTTAAAGCTCTCCAAGCCAATCAGTTAATTACCTTGAGAGAAGGCTTTGGAAAGGTGCCGAATCGCGGCTGGGCACCGTAATGGTGGCGCTCCTAGGCGACGTCCTGTGCGGCTGCGCGCGTTAGTTCAAAAGCACTAGAATCCACTTGACAGATAATTGCCATTAGAATATAAGATGCCCACCAAGTAAACGTTTACACGACTTGTGTGAACAGTTTGCTCACGTCTGACAAGGGGTGTAAGGATGCGACCGACTTCTTTCCCTGAATTTTTGGCTCGGTTGTGCGTCGTCGTGCTCTTGACGACCGCGACGGCCTGGGCCCAGTTTACGGCCAGTATTCAAGGTACCGTCAGCGACCCGAGTGGCGCGTCCGTATCTCAAGCAAAGTTGACGGTCGAAAACCTTGGCACGCATATCATCGCGATTGCGACCTCCGACGCCTCCGGAGAGTATCGCCTCATCAGTCTGGCTCCGGGTACTTACAAAATTGTCGTGGAGGCCAACGGTTTTTCTAAAACAGACACCACTATAACTCTTGAGACCGATCAGAATTTGAACGTGCCAATTGTAGTTAAAGTCGGAAGCGCTTCCGAGTCGGTCACAGTGACGTCGGAAAATCCGCTGGTGAACACTGCCGAGACACGCAATCAGCAGACGCTGGAAACGCAGGAACTTTCCGAATTCCCTCTCGCAGGGCGCAACCTGTTTGCGTTGGTAAGTTTGCCCCCCGGGGTGTCAGGGCTAGGCGTAAATGGAGGTCCCGGGGTCTCATCCGGAACTCCGGGCAGCGGAGTTGACAATTTCTCCACCGAACAAGCTGTCGATGTCAGCGCCAACGGCCAAGGTACCGTTGCCAACATGTGGATCATTGACGGTCTGGACGTCACCAGCGGCATCCGTCAAGGGGTTGCCAATATCACTCCGAATCCCGATGCAATTCAAGAAATGGCTGTGCAAGTGAACACTTTTGGGACGGAATACGGACGAGGTAGTGGTCTTGAGGTGGCGCTGACCACTAAGTCCGGTTCGGATCAATTCCATGGCTTGGCCAGCGATTATTTCAACTATCAATCGATGTACGCCAAATATTCCCTGCCCGGAGGAGATCATGCTTACAATCCCTTCCACAGCAACAATCTCTCGGGCTCAATCGGTGGTCCGATTATTCCGCACCATCAATTCTTCTTCTTTTTCAACGTGGAGCCTTTGAGGTCTTCTGCTTCAACCGGAAATACCAGCCTTACCTTTCCGGATCCGGCGTTCGCGGCATTCGCCATGGCGAACTTCCCCGACACGTTTGGAACCAAGATATTGAATACCTATGCACCTTCTTCTCAAGTTGCGGTGAGCGGTGTATCGAAGACCGCCAACGATATTTTCCCGGGCACTTGCGGAACTCCCGAGACCAACAATCTCCCGTGCTCGACCCCCATGCTTGACAACGGCATTTTCAATTCCACGAACTTCCGCAACGGCACCCAATACTTCGCGCGCATTGACAAATATTTTTCCAAAGACCGTATTTATGGCAGCTTCTACCGCACGCTGCTGAATTATGGCGGGCCTAATGTTATTCCACAGTTTTCGACCACCAACAATAACTGGCAGCGCGCGTTGCAGGTCAACTGGACCCATGAATTCAATCCAAGGACATTGAACGAGGTGGTGTTCGCCCAAAACCGCATCGAGGGCAAGCTCGGTGAAACCGGCGATTTCACCATTCCCGGAATCAGCGTGGCGGGACAAAGCGTTGGGTACGGCGTTGGCTTCGCGCAGGGTGATTTTATTCAACATAATTATCACTGGCGCGATGTCCTGACCCATGTTCACGGTGCGCACGTGATCAAGGTCGGTTACGAGGGCTGGTACGGCGATGATGTGGAGCCGTTTCAAGGTCCCTGGTCGCACCCTGCATTCAGTTTCAATAACTTATTGGATTTGGCGAAAGATGCGCCTGCTTCCGAAGGTGGTGTGATGTACAACCCCATCACCGGTCAGCAGCAACTCTGGAATTGGGATGCGGCCTCTAAAACGTGGGGAATATTCGCTGAGGATACCTGGAAAGCCAAACAGAACCTGACCGTTACTTTTGGCTTCCGCTTCGACGATCAGGGCAACCCTTATTCGAAGTCGAGCTCAACGGTTTTTGGTAACTTTTATCTCGGCACCGGCTCCACCTTCGACGAGCGCGTCGCGAGCGGCGCCGCACGACCGACGCATAGCGCACTGTTGAGCACTCCTAGGGCCTACCAGCCTCGCATCGGGGCAGCGTGGGATATCAATGGAAGAGGCGATTGGTTGCTGCGCGGCGGGTTCGGAATGTATTCCAACTGGCTCACGCCTGCCAATATCCAAGAGGAATTTCGCGGGAATCCTCCTGGGTTGATTCTACCAACATTCTTTGCAGGGTCGGCCACTCCGCCGATTTTCGTACAAGGGACCACCAGCAAACCGCCGTTCGGCTTTACGTTTCCTCCACTGGGTGGGTCAGCGTTATGTCCGACT
>JBBSFG010000238.1:0-6398 GCA_038238965.1 Candidatus Acidiferrales bacterium
GTGTCTCTGAACGACGCTGAAATGCTTCTTTCGGCGCTCGGTAGCACATAAAATCACGCCTCAGACGCTCGAAAAGTATGGAATGACTCAAACCAACCGAGAAATTGCCGACTCAGCACGATTTTTCAGCAGCCTGCTAAGCGTTCGTCACTTGCCTCGGCCGGAGGGCGTGTCTGGTTACAGTTTGTACGCGCTCGTCGCTCACGCCTTAAATCTCATGACGGGATTCAGTGTGCTGCCTCTCCAAATTGCAAGTATCACCGGTTTTGTCTTTACCCTTTTCGGCCTACTCACGCTGGCCTTTGTAGTGGGTAACTATTTTATCCACGGAAGCCCGGTGCCAGGTTTTCCGTTCCTGGCATCCATCATTGCGATTTTCTCAGGCGCACAATTATTCGCTTTGGGGATCATCGGTGAGTATTTGGCCCGCATGCATTTTCGGATGATGGACAGGCCGGCGTACACGATACGATCGATCACGCCGGAAGAGAAGATGTCTTGAGGTGAGATGACGCATTCTGTGGTAGTGGAATTTTCACCTCTTGATAGTGAACGGTTCTCGATACGTGTAGCCCGTGCTGCCCACATTACGGGATCTAATCTTTCCGAGATATTGGACTTCTGCGCTTCGACCAGTATTGACCTGCTTATTGCTCGCTGCGAGACAGACGATATTGGAGTTGCGCAACGAATTGAGAAGCATGGTTTTTTAATCATGGATACGCTGGTCTACTCTAAGTTCGATTTGATAAAAGACAAAATTCCGGATGAGCCATTAAATGCGGAGATTCGCACCTATAGATCTGAAGATAGGCCGTGGGTTCGGCAAATTGCGGCCGGGGCATTCAAGGGGTATAGAGGTCATTATCATGCGGATCCTAAGCTAGATAGCGGCAAATGTGACGAGGCTTATGTTTCATGGGCTGAACGATCGTGTGATTCGAAGTCAGTCGCGGATGAAGTTCTCATCGCTGAATATGCCAATAGGCCGGCGGCGTTTGCCACCATGCGGCTTAATTCTCCTCAGGAAGCCGAGGGTGTGCTTTTCGCTGTCGCACCTGACGTGCAGGGACGGGGCATCTTCCGATCATTGCTGATCGGTGCAATGCGTTGGTGTAAAGAGAAGAAGGTAGACCGTATGCTCTATTCGACCCAACTCACGAACATTGCGGCCGAAAAAGTCTTGTGCCGTGTTGGCTTTCAAGCAAGCCACTCGCTCTATACTTTCCATAAATGGTTCACTGGTGCGGAGACGTAAACTCAGTGGCCAACGCCCTCTTCCGCATTCCATTCAACAAACCGAGCCTTACCGGCAAAGAGTTTCAGTATATTTCGCAGGCTCTCGACCGGGGCCACATTTCTGGAGATGGACAATTTACGAAGAAATGCCACGAATGAGACGGAACTCGGGGTTCCGAAAGCGCTCCTGACCACATCGTGCACCCATGCGTTAGAAATGGCCGCATTGTTGCTCGACATTCAACCCGGCAACGAAGTGATCGTACCGTCTTTCACTTTTGTTTCGACCATTAATGCGTTTGTGCTGCGAGGCGCCCGCCCTGTCTTCTGCGATATTCGGCCCGATACGCTGAACATTGATGAACAAAAAATCGAAGCGCTCATCACCGCCCATACCAAGGCAATCGTGGTTGTTCACTATGCGGGAGTGGGCTGTGAAATGGAGAAAATTCTTGCGATTGCGAAGCGCTACCGGATTGCCATTGTCGAGGACAATGCACACGGTCTGTTCGGCAAGTACAAGGGCAGGCTTTTGGGAACTTTCGGATGTCTCGCCACCCAAAGTTTTCACGAGACAAAAAATTTCACCTGCGGAGAAGGCGGAGCGCTACTGATAAATGATCCCCAATATATCGAACGCGCTGAAATTTTACGGGAGAAGGGAACCAACCGAAGCCGTTTCTTCCGTGGACAAGTAGATAAATATTCTTGGATCGATCTTGGATCGAGTTACCTGCCGTCCGATATCCTAGCCGCATTTCTTCTCGCACAACTGGAGCATAAGGAACAAATTCAAACTAGTCGCCGGCGGATTTGGGAGCATTACAACGAACATCTGGCTGAATGGTCGAAACAGAATCGTGTGAGCCTTCCAGTGGTACCAAAACATTGCCAGCAATCCTGGCACATGTTTTACCTGCTGTTACCGTCCCTCGAAGCGCGCCAAGCACTCATCGAGCACTTGAAATCATTCGGCATCCTGAGCGTATTTCACTATTTACCTTTGCATCTATCGGAAATGGCCCAAAAATGGGCCGGGCAAGAATACGATTGTCCCGTCACGGCGCGCATAAGTGACCGTTTGATTCGATTGCCCTTCTACAACGATTTGAGTGAAGGTGAGCAGGGTCAAGTAGTGGCGGCCGTGACTGCATTTCGGCCTTAGCGCGACCGATGGAATAGGAATCTAGGCCGTCGTCACCGGTTGCATTCCATGACAATGTGACTATACGGGATTCTAATTAAATCATGCCGAATTGTGACCACTACGGAAGTAAAGACTTTCTCAGCAAGCTTCCGATATTGTCTCTCAAAACGAACAAACTCTCCGCGATCGCGCTGCAATAGAAAGCGTGCAACCCGTGATTGCCCCTCTTCAAATACGCCGTCTACGGTTATAAGCCTGCCTCCGGGTTTTAGCACTTCATAGGCAGTTTCGAACAATCGCAACGCCTCGGCGTCATCCAGGTGGTGTACCACGCCTAGTGCTAAGGCTCGATCGAATTTAGAGTTTGCAGCCGGTCGATACTGATTCACTCGATTGCAATGGAAGGTGGCCACGGGAAAGCGCTTGCGGGCCGATTCGACGTAATCCTCGCTCATATCAAGGCCGGTGTAATCGCAAGCGCCTAGGTAAGGTATCGCTGTGCCCGGACCACATCCTATATCCAAAATTCGGCAATTCGCAGTTGGCTTAATATGTTCTGCGATCAGAGTACCCATGTATCGTCGTCCTCCCACGGTGTCCCAAAAAAGCTGGTATGCCATTGGAAGAGACAAAGCAGATCTGATTGTGTTGATCATTCGCGCGTAATAGAAAATTAACATATACCGACTCGTGAAAATCATTTCGAGTCGACGGGTGTGTTCAATCGCGACAAAAATGTTACGGGTAGAAAACCTTCGTTAAACCGCGCGTTCGAATGAGCAGGGCTTGGGATTCCCATAACTCAAAAGAAGTACATGCCTGTAGGTAAGTCCTTTGGTTGAGAAAAAAATGTCGACGCGTCGACATTTTTGAGGGTTCCGGGGCGGTTTTGCTCTTGTGGCCCGCTTTACGAACTGGAAACTTCCGGCCAAGCCGCACCTCATGCCCGCGGTTGGCTTGCTAGACTGAGTTCTAGGAAACGCGTCCCCGCGCATGAGCCCCCACGAAACCGAACGCCTGAATTTTGAGCGGCAGATCGTATACGCGCGACCTATCAGCGTGCTGCTCGCATTAATCGCTGTGGCCGAGCAGCCTGTTTCGCTGTATCCCCGCTATGCGCTTAACTTCCTGATCGCTTACTTGATTGTTTCCCTGCTGGTGATACCGGTGGAATGGGCGTTGCGTGCCCGGCCCTGGCACTTGCCCCTGGCGATCGACCTCCTTGCGCTCGGCGTATTCCTGTATATAAGCCCATTTTCCGTGGCGTTGTGGTTTCCCTATTTGTTCGTCTGCTATGCCTCGGGGTCGCGGTGGGGTCTTACCTCAGCCATTCCTATTGCGGGAGCGCTTTCCTTGGCGCTGGTGGTGCGCACGGCCCTCGAAGGACAGATGGGCTGGATGCGCGCGATGGGCTGGATCGGACTGGTAGTGGTTACTTTTGCCGCCGGCGGGGGACTGGCCTTTCTTGGCGACCTGAGCCGCCGATACGTCGGCGAGAATGAATTTCTTTCGCGCATCACCGGGACGATGCAGGTCGATCAGGGCCTGGCGGAATCGCTGCGCCTCCTTCTCGATGAACTGGCGAGCGCGTTCCACACGGAAGAAGCCATGCTGGCTTTTCGGGATGTGGATCTGGAGCGAATTTTTCTCTGGCGGTTGAAAGCCGGCGAAAGCGAGCGCCTTATCCCGCAAGCCCTTCCGCTGTCGCGCTGCGACGGGTTTCTTCTCGATGATATGGATGCCACGGTCTGCTGGAACAGTCTGGTCGGCGAAGGCTCCGGCTTTGGGTGGAATCGCAATACCCATCGCAAGCTGAAAACGCTGCCCCGCTTGCCTGGAACTACGCAGCAAGAAATGAAGCTGCGCAACCTGATCAGCGTCACCTTCGATCAGGGCGGCCAGCCCGCGGGCCGTATTTTCCTGATCAACCTGCGCGATGCCCGAAAACAATTTCAAAAGGCGGATCTGGAATGGCTGGGACGCATTGCTCGCCACGTCGGCCCCTCGCTCGAGAATATCTTCCTGTTGCGCCATCTGCGCGCGCGGGCCATCGAAGGGGAGCGCAGCCGCATTTCGCGCGATCTGCACGACGGCATTCTGCAGACGCTCCTTAGCATTGAAATACAGCTCGACGTGCTGCGCCGCAAAGTGATGACTTCACCGGAACACTCGGTCAGCAGCCTGGCCGCATTGCAGCAAACGGTACGAAACGAGTCCGCCGAGCTGCGCAACATGGTCACCGACCTGCGCCCTTTGCGGGTCCAGAGCGCCGACCTGGCCGACCTGATGACCGGGTTTGCGGAGCGCTACCGCAACGAGTCCACGGTAGCCCTCGATCTGCTCATCGATTCGGCTGAAATTCACGCTCCCGACCGCGTTTGCCGCGAGATTTTCCAGATATACCGTGAAGCACTTAACAACATAAAAAAGCATGCTAAGGCTTCCCATGTCGTGGTAAAACTTAGACAGGATGATTCTGCTCTCGTGTTAGTCGTGGACGACAACGGCGAGGGCTTCAGTTTCGCGGGCCGGTTCACTGGAGACGAGCTGGACCGCCTGCGGTTGGGACCTATTTCCATCAAGGAGCGTGCGCGTACTGTTGGGGGGATTCTGACAGTGGAATCGAACCCCGGGCACGGAGCGCGCTTGATCATCGAAATTCCACTCGGTTGACATGGCCAAAGCAAAACAACAAATACGAGTCCTGCTGGCAGACGACCACGCGATCTTCCGCGACGGTCTTCGCAAGCTGTTGGATTCCGATGAGAATATGTCCATCGTCGGCGAAGCGCAAAACGGCGTGGAATGTATCAAGCTGCTGGCGAAATTGAAGCCGGACATCCTGCTGCTTGATCTGCGCATGCCCGATAAAGATGGCTTGGCGGTACTGGAAGAAGTGAATTTTGACACCTTGCCCACCCGGGTGATCGTGCTGACTGCCGCGGAAGACGATCGCGATGTGGTGCGCGCCATGCGGCTGGGAGCACGAGGTGTCGTTTTGAAACAGTCCGCGACGGACCTCTTGGTGAAGAGCATTGAGCGCGTTTATGCCGGCGAAATCTGGCTCGACAATCGCATGACCGCCGAAGTGATGAAGGCGTTTTCCAAGTCTGCGGAGTCTGGACCGCGCCGCGAGAAGCCGCTGCTGAGCGATCGCGAAAAAGAAATCGTGCAACTGGTGGCGCAGGGATTCCGCAACAAAGAGATCGGCGAAAAGCTGTTCATTAGCGAACAAACGGTGAAGAATCACCTGCACAATATCTTCGACAAGCTGGGTGTATCTGACCGTCTGGAATTGGCGCTGTATGCCATTCACCATCGGCTGATCGACCAGACTTAGCAGCTAAGCTCTGCGCGTTCTATGGCATCGCCGCAGTCAGCGACCGGACTATTCACACCCCGTCCTAGTACATCGGTACCTTCGAAGCCTCTAACCTTTTTGTGCCTACAGTCCTATTGTTCCCAATGAGATACCCGGATACACTCATCCTTCATCTGGAGGTCTCGTCTTGACCGGTTCCGAACGCCGCACCACCCAGCGCTTTTCCATGCGCCTTCCGCTCACCGTCCGTTGGACTACTGGTGCTGCCGTAGGTGAAACAAGTACAGAGTCCCGCGACGTTAGTTCTCGCGGCGTCTACTTCTTCCTGCAAAAAGACGTAAAAGAAGGCTCGGCGGTTGAAATTCTCCTGACGCTTCCCAATGAAATTACGCTGGCGGGGCCTGTCCGCGTGCGCTGCCTTGGCCGTGTGCAGCGTACCGAGCCTCGCGAAGAGGGCGCCATCGGAGTTGTGGCCGCCATCGAGCGATATGAGTTTCTACGCGGAGAAGAAGAGCGCGCGTAACACGCAAAAAATCCAGCCGGCAAGTGTCGTCCCCCGATTGCCTGCTGATCCGAACAAAAGTTTTTTGGCGGTAACGAGTTTCTTGCTCGCACCCTGCGGAGGCGGGCAGGATAAGCCGGGGTACCTTGGCCCCTCAGCGAAGCGCCCCGGCTCTACTTTTCTTGGCA
>JBBSFG010000239.1:0-6348 GCA_038238965.1 Candidatus Acidiferrales bacterium
ATCGGAGATGAATTTGAGATAGTCGATGGCGGCTTTGGGAAGCTTCTGGCCGTCTTTCAGACCGTAGGTGGTTTCATTCCAGCCGGGCAAGGTTTTGTATTCTGGGGTGACGTGCTCGTATTCTTCGGCGAGCGCGGGCATTTCTAGCAGCTGTTTCCCTTTATATTTGTAGCCTACGCAGACCTGGATTTCGCGCTGGGTATCGAAGACGTCGAGCTTGGTGATTACCAGCGAATCGATGCCATTGATCATTTTGGCGTAGCGCAAAACCTGCAAATCGAGCCAGCCGCAGCGGCGGGGGCGTCCGGTGACCGCGCCGAATTCCTTGCCGCGCTTGCGCACTTCTTCAGCGTCGAGATCGGGCATTTCGGTGGGAAACGGACCCGAGCCCACGCGGGTGGTGTAGGCCTTGGAAATTCCGAGAACGTGTTTAAGGCGAGTGGGCGGAACGCCGACACCGGTGGAAGCGCCGCCGGAAATCGCGCTGGAAGAAGTGACATAGGGATAGGTGCCGTGGTCGATGTCCAGCATGGTGCCCTGCGCGCCTTCGAAAAGCACGGATTTGCCGTCGTCGAGTGCGTGATTGACGAGCTCGGCGGTGTCGCAGATGTAGCCGCGAATTTTTTCGCCGAGCGCGAGGGTTTCTTCTACTTCGTGAGAGAAGTCAACGTTGGCTCCGTAGGCCCCTTTGGCGAGCCGATTTTTTTCGGCGACCACGTGGGCGGCTTTTTTGCGGAACAGCTCGGGATCGAGCAGATCGCACATGCGCAGGCCGCGACGGGCCATTTTGTCTTCGTAGGCCGGGCCGATGCCGCGCGAGGTGGTGCCGATCTTGTCGGCGCCGCGCGCGCTTTCCGCGGCTTTGTCCAATTCGCGATGATAGGGAAAAATCAAATGCGCGCGATTGCTGATGTGCAAGCGGCCCTGGACGTCGATGCCGGCTTTGGCGAGCGTTTCGATTTCGTTGACAAGGGCGGCGGGATCGACGACCACGCCAGTGCCGATAACGGCGTGACGGCCGGGGCGCAGAATGCCGCAGGGGATGAGTTGAAGAACATAGCGATCTTTGCCGATGATGACGGTATGACCGGCGTTGTGGCCACCGGCTACGCGCGCGATGTATTCGAACGAGCCTGCGAGATAGTCTACGACTTTGCCTTTGCCTTCATCGCCCCATTGCGCGCCTACCACCACGACAGAATTCATGCTGACCTTTCTTACGTTTTACGCGGTCAATACCATGCAGCTAAGCCAGCCGCTCTAGAACGATGCGGCGGGCGCTTCCCCCGGCTGTTCGAGCGGGAGAAGCATGGCGGGACACCCTGCAGCAAATGCAAATCGAATCGTACCCTCGCTGCGGAGCGTGCGCAAGCGCGCGGGCCCCGGCTAGACGTTTGCACTGGCGGAATGAGGAGTCAATCAGGCGAGGACGGCGATGCACTCTAGTCGAAAACAACTATTGCTGACTTCCGCTGGTCACATTATGGTGTTTGCAACCTCCGGGGGCTTGATCATTTCACTCTTCGACAGGTATTCGAGTGCGTTTCGCATCGGGCTGGCTAGTCCAGTGGCATTTTTGCTTGCGATACTGCTTGCCGGTGCTGGTCCTGCTTGCGCGCAGCAAGCGACGGCGTCCGCGCCTCCGGCAAAAGCGGCGGTGCCCAACGTGCAATCCGTGGAAATCAAGGGACTGGAAGTTTCCGAGCAGCTTTCGGAATCGCTGGCCAACCAACTGCTGGAGCTTTCCGTGGCGGTGCGGGACTTGAACCGCGAGCAGACAGCCACGTTCTTTGCTGACACTCTGCATACCGCGCCATTCCCTTCCCAACCTGGATCGCTGAAGCCGGACGTGAAGTGGATTTCCACGCATGCGTGGAACGCCGGCACGGGAGCAGTCCCCACTACAACCAGTTCGCTAACCCGGCAAGAATTTCTGGATGAATTCTTTCTGTTCCTCTCGCACTTTTCTTCCATCGAAGACGTGCGCTTCAAGCTGAAGCTGGCCACCTTCGAAGATTCGTCGAAAGCCGACCTCGGTTCCGAGGTGCCCACGGCGATACCCGGCGCAGTTGGCAAGGGACGAATCTATTTCTATGTACTGGGTCGCGATACCCATGAGAAACGCGAGTGGGCGCGCGGAACGATGGAAGCGGACGTGCGATACAACGACAAGCAGCGCTGGGAAATCACGGGATTCAAACTGAGTTCATTCGATTCGATGGTTGCGGATCGCGATTTGTTTTCCGAGGTTTCCATTCCCGCGGGTACTTCCATCACCAAGCCAGGTTTCGGGACGCCGGGAAGCGACGGTTTCGTTTACCGCGGCGCAGTGGCGGCGGATTTCAATAAGGACGGCTGGATCGATCTGTTCGTTTGCGGCAGCGAACACAATTTCCTTTATCTGAATGACGGCAAAGGCCATTTTCGCGATGCGTCGACTGAAGCCGGACTGGACAAGGTCGATCCGTGCGTGGGTGCCGTGGCTCTCGATTATGACAACGACGGCAACGAAGATCTTTTTCTGACTAGCATCGGGCCACAAATGTTGCTGAAGAACCATCTCAGCGCGGACGGCAAAATGCATTTTGAAGATGTTTCCGGCAAGGCCGGAGTGGGGCGGACGGCTATCGGATTCAGCGCCGCGGTTGGGGACGTAAACGGAGACGGCCTGCCGGATATTTACGTAACGAGCTACAACCTGTACGGCAAGGTGGTGCCCAACTCCTGGTTCAAAGCCACGAACGGCACGCGCAACCTGCTGTTTATCAATCAAGGCGACGGGACATTCAAGGAAGAAGCCGTGAAGTGGGGCGTCGATGACTCGCGCTGGAGTTATGCCGCCGAATTCGCGGACGTAAACGGCGACGGCAAACTCGATCTCTACGTGGTAAACGACTTCGGTGAAAAAGCGCTGTACATCAACAAGGGCGATCACTTCGTGGATGAAGCGGAAGCGCGCGGCGTGCTAGACCCTGGTAACGGAATGGGCGTGTCGTTCGGGGACTATAACAACGATGGGCTGCTGGATTTGCACGTGACGAACATGTCGTCGACCGCCGGCAACCGGATACTTTCGCGTCTGTTTCCAAACTCCAGCCCGAAAGACAACGTGCTAAAAAAACTGGCGGCAGGTAACAGCCTGTATCAAAACATGGGCGACGGGCATTACAAAGACGTGACCGGCGACGTGGGCGGCCTGTCCGGAGGATGGGCGTGGGGCGGCGGGTTCATCGATTTCGACAACGACGGCTGGGAGGATTTGTACTCGCCCAACGGATTTATCTCCGGCAAGTCGATGAAAGATACTTGAAGCCAGTTCTGGCGTCAGGTCGTGACGCAAAACAATACGCAAAAGAAGACGGGGACGCTGCGTAACGATCAGAACGATCTGATCTTCGACAAGGGGTTCTCGTTCAGCGGATATGAGCGCGATCCGCTGTTTCTGAATCGCAACGGTAAAAAGTTTCAGGATATTTCGGGGGTCTCCGGGATCGACTCGATCAGCGACGGACGCGCGGGGGTGTTCGCGGATTTCGATAACGATGGCGACTATGACGTATTCATGACGACGATTCAGGGACAGAGCCACATGCTGTTCCGCAACAACGTGGGGCAAGACAATCACTGGCTGCGCGTGGTATTGGAAGGCGGCGCAGACGTGGGCCGCGACGCATACGGTTCGGTGGTGCGGGTGAAAACCACGGCGGGCACGCTGACGAAGATCAAGGCGGGCGGATCCGGGTTTCTGTCGCAGAACGATCCCAGGCTGCTGTTTGGGCTCGGGGACGATGATCGCGCGCAATCCGTGGAAGTCACATGGCCGAACGGCAAGGTGGAGAAATTCGCCGCTGATGCAATCGCGGGCGCGACACTGCTGCTGCGCGAGGGCGCTGGAAAGGCCGAGGCGTTGAAAGTTCCGGTGTCGAAACTGCCGGACCCGCTTACGCGCGAAGAAGCGACGACGCGGAGTTTGAAGATACGGGCTGGCGCGAGGATGCCTGATCTACCGTTGAAAAAGCTGGATGGTTCGGCGGTGCAGCTTCGCGAGCAACTGAAACCTGGGCGCAAGCTGCTGGTGAATTTCTGGGCTACCTGGTGCGTGCCTTGCGCGACGGAGATGCCGGAGCTGGAGCGGCTTTGGGCGTCGCTGGCCGCGAATGGCGTGGACCTGATCGGCGTAAGCGTGGATGCCGACCCCGATGCCAAGGTCGCGGAATTTGTGCGCGCCATGGGCGCGACGTATCCGATTTTTGCGGGTGGCGTGCCGGTGATTGAGAGGGTATTCGAGGGCGACCAGCTTGCCGTGCCGCTGAGCGTGGTGGTGGATGAGCAGGGGCGTGTGGTGGAGATTATTTCGGGGTTCAGCGCTGCGACGCAGAGGAAATTCGCGGAGCTCGCGGGCGGGGCGGAGAGGCAGTAGGGCTGGGGAAAAGCGTCCCGCCCTCGCGAAAGGCGCGCGGGTAGGCCACCCAACTTCGACTTCGAAGACAACTTCAGAAACGACTTCCAGAACTACTACAAGAAAAAACTTCGAAGAAAAGCTTCAGCCGCCGACTTCAAGGGCGAAACTCAGCAGAGACATTTATTTCTTGAGTTGCTTGTGGCGGAAGCAGGTGACGGCATGGTCGTTGACCATGCCGACGGCTTGCATGAAGGCATAGCAGATGGTGGAGCCGACGAAGCGGAATCCGCGTTTCTTCAGGTCTTTGCTCATGGTGTCGGACTCTTTTGTGGAGGTCGGGAGCCCCTGGTGAGTTTTCCAGGAGTTCTGGAGCGGCTGGTTGTTCACGAAGTGCCAGATATATTTGTCGAATGAGCCGAACTCTTCTTGTACTTGGAGGAATGCTTTGGCGTTGCTGATGGTGGATTCGATTTTGAGGCGGTTGCGGATGATGCCGGGATCTTTCATCAGGGCGGCTACTTTGCGGCGGTCGAAACGAGATATTTTTTTGGGATCGAAATTGGCGAAGAGGCGCCGATAGCGGTCGCGTTTTTTGAGGACGGTGTCCCAGCTGAGGCCTGCCTGGGCGCCTTCGAGGGTCAGGAATTCGAAGAGAATGCGATCGTCGTGAACTGGCACGCCCCATTCTTTGTCGTGATAGGCGATAGCGAGATCGTTTTTCGGCCAGTGACAGCGGACGGGTGGTGTGGATGCGGCCATGATTTCTCGGCGCTGGACTGTAGTCTGCGCATAAAGCATACCGGAAATTTGGATGGTTGGTTTTAAAGACCGCGACGATTGTTCAACAAAATCCCCACACGGAAATGCGCCGTGTGGGGCAACCTGATAAATCCTGGATCAGCGCCGGAAAACTGGCAGCGGCTGGCCTGCAATCAAAATTTACGTGAGGTGACGAGCCAGGGCTTTGGTGATCTGGTCCTTGGGGACGGCGCCGACAATCTGCTCGACGACCTGGCCGTTTTTGAAAACGAGCAAGGTGGGAATGCCGCGGACGTTGTAACGGCCGGCGGAGTTGATGGCTTCGTCCACGTTGAGTTTCATCACCTTAAGTTTGCCGGCATAATCCTGCGCGATTTCGGCGACGGTGGGTGCCAGCATGTGACAGGGGCGGCACCAATCGGCCCAGAAATCCACCATCACAGGTTGCGCGTTGCTGGCGGTCAACACTTCCGCTTCGAAATTGCCGTCGGTAACTGCTTGAATGTTATCAGCCATATGCTTTGTCCTCAGCGGATTGGCCCAAAATGGGCCGCCGCTATGTCTCCTTGAGTCGTTTAATTAGATGTTGCAACAGGGATTTGGTTTCGTGCCAAACGCGCAGCCTTATAGAGCTTCGCATATTCGGCCGCGGGGCGCTTCCACGAAAAATCTTTGGCCATACCGTTCAACTGGATGCGCTTCCAGATGCGCTCGTCGGTGTAGAGATACAGAGCCTGGCGGACAGCGTCGAGAAGCGCGGCACCGGAATACTGGGTGAATTTGAAGCCTGTTCCGGTTCCCTGCTCGACGTCGAAAGATTCGACGGTGTCGTCGAGGCCTCCGGTGGCGCGAACAATCGGGACGGTACCATACTTCAGGCTGTAAACCTGATTCAAACCGCATGGCTCGTAGCGGGAGGGCATGAGAAACATGTCCGCGCCGGCTTCGATTTTGTGAGCAAGCTCGTTGTCATAGGCGATGCGCACGCCGACACGGCCGGGAAATTCGTTGGCGAGAGCTTCGAACAATTCTTCGTAGCGCCGTTCGCCAGTGCCCAGGACGGTGAGGATCAAATCTTCCTGCATGAGCTCGTTGGCAACGGCGGCGATGAGGTCGAAGCCTTTTTGATCGGCGAAGCGGGAAACGATTCCGAGCAGCGGGCGCGACTGATGTTCGGGCGAAAGGCC
>JBBSFG010000240.1:0-6334 GCA_038238965.1 Candidatus Acidiferrales bacterium
AGGCAACCTGCGCGCCCGCGTAGTCGAAACTCTCGTTGGCGATTTGCGGCGGGTTGTTTCCGGTGTGCAGTTGGGCATCACGCTCTGTAGCCTGGCCATCGGGGCGCTGGGCGAATCCAGCCTGGCGGCGTTTTTTCAGCGTGTGTGGCCGGCCATGCCTGGGGCGCATTCTCTTCTGATCGCCCACGGGCTTGCGCTGATGGTGGCCTTCGCGCTGCTCAGTTCGCTGCACGTGGTCATCGGCGAACTCGTTCCGAAAACCATTAGCCTGGCGCGCGCCGAGCGCGTTGCGTTGCTCATCGCGTTGCCCTTTCACGGATTTTTAAAAACTTTCCGCTGGGCCATCTACATTCTGGAAAGTGTTTCCAACGCGATTATCAAAGCCCTTGGCGTCACCGCGCCGCAGAGCCACAGCGTCGCGCATTCCACCGAAGAGTTACAGATTCAGATCCAACAGGCGCGCGAGCGCGGTTTGCTGGCCCCTGGCGAAGAAAAATTCATCGTCAGCGCTATTGAGCTCACCCAGGTGCAGGTGCGCGAAATCATGGTTCCACGGCCGGACATGCATACGCTGCCCGTCGAATCGAGTCTCGACCAGGTGATGCGCGCGTTCGCCACCACGCAGCGTTCTAGAATTCCTGTGTATCGCGGATCGCAGGACCATATTCTCGGGTTTGTGCACATCAAAGACATGTTGTGGATACTGCTGGACCGCGAACGCCGCACCGCGGAAAATCTTCCGCCTCCGCCGTTCGATCTGCGGCGCGTGCTGCGCGAAGTCTTGATCGTGCCGGAAACCAAGCCTGCTAGCGAGCTGCTGCCCGAACTGCGCGCGCGGCACGTGGGCCTGGCCATGGTCGTGGACGAATTCGGCAGCATCCTTGGACTCGTCACGCTCGAGGATATTTTGGAACAGGTGGTCGGCGAGATTCATGACGAGTTTGACGTGGTTGAGCAGCCCCTCACGCTGGCCGATGGCGCCGTGGTCTTCGACGCCGCCCTGAACGTGCGCGATCTGGACGCCCAATACAACATTGCGCTGCCCGAAGACCCCGCCTACGCCACCGTGGGAGGGTTCGTGCTCGATCAGTTGGGCTTCATTCCCAAGGGCGGCGAAAGTTTCGAATATGGCTCGTCGCGATTCACGGTTGCGGAAATGGACGGCAAGCGCGTGGCGCGGGTAAAAATCCAGCGCATTCACCCCCCGGAGATTTCCAAGCCAACGGATTCTTCCGAGGCTCTCGGTCTCACTCGACCCGTAAAGGAAACGAAAATTGCCCACACGGATTCCTAGACGCAATCCCCCGCGCGAGTATTATTAGTTCAGCCCCGCATGCTGCGTTATTTCTTCCAACGCTTGCTCATGACCCTCCCGGCGCTCTGGCTGGTGCTCACCCTTGTGTTTCTGATGATTCACATCGTGCCCGGCGATCCCGTCGAACAGATGTTGGGCGAAGGCGCCGCTCCCGGTCAGCTTGCGCAGCTGCGCCACTCGTTGGGACTCGATCTTGCGATTCCCGCGCAATACGGCCGTTATCTTTGGCAGCTCGCGCACGGCGATCTGGGCGAGTCGCTGAAGTTTCAGGCGCCGGTGCGGCGGATTATTTTCGAACGCTATCCGGCCACGTTGCAGCTGGCGTTTTTTGCGCTGTTCGTTTGTGCCGCCATCGCCGTCCCCGCGGGTGTGCTGGCAGCCCACCGCCGAGGAAGCTCCGTGGATCGCGCCGTGGGTGTTTTCACGTTGTTCGGCCTCGCCATTCCGAACTTCGCGCTCGGTCCGCTATTGATTTTGCTATTTTCTATCGAGCTGGGACTTTTGCCCGTTTCCGGGCGCGGTGGCCCGTCGTATTACATTCTTCCCGCAGCTACGCTGGGCGCCGCGCTCGCCGCCATTCTCACCCGCATGGTGCGCGGCTCAATGCTTGAGGAATTGTCCAGCGACTATATTCGAACGGCGCGTGCTAAAGGTTTGTCAACCGGGGCGGTTCTATTCCGCCACGCCTTCCGCAACGCGTTGATCCCGATCATCACCATTCTCGGCTTGCAGTTCGGCACGCTGCTCGCCGGAACTATTGTCACCGAAACCATTTTTTCCTGGCCGGGCATCGGCCGCCTTACCGTGCAAGCCATTTCGTCTCGCGACTATCCCTTATTACAAGGCTGCATCCTGGTGATTTCGGTTTCGTATGTGCTGGTAAATTTGCTCACCGATTTGCTTTACTCGGTGATCGATCCGCGGGTGCGGCTCTCGTGAACGTCCTCACGCTATTGCGCCAGTTTTTGCGCCAGAGCGCCCTGGCTCGCGCGGGATTCGTCGTCGCGACGATTCTGCTGCTCGCCGCGCTGCTCGCACCGTGGATCACTCCTTACAATCCCGCGGCGCAGAGTCTTCCCATTCGCCTCCACGCCCCTTCACGCGCCCATTGGATGGGCACCGACGAACTCGGCCGCGACATTCTGTCCCGTACCATTTACGGCGCGCGCGTTTCTCTTCTGGTGGCCGTTTCCGTGGTCTGCGGTTGCGGTTCCAGCGGGCTGCTGATCGGCATGCTGGCGGGCTACATCGGCGGATGGTTCGATCGCTTCGTCAACCTGCTGCTGATCAATGCATTTCTATCTTTTCCAGGAATCTTGCTGGCCATCGCGTTTGCGGCATTTCTGGGACCCGGCATAGGCAAAGTGATCCTGGCGTTGGTGATCACCGGGTGGGCGGGTTACGCGCGACTGGCGCGCGCCCAAGTCCTCAAAGTTAAAGAACTCGAATTCATTCTCGCCGCTCGCTCACTCGGAGCCTCGCACCGCCGCATCCTGGTGCGCCATCTGCTTCCCAATATTCTGCAGCCCATTCTGATTCAAGCCACTATTGGCATGGCCGGCGCCATTCTTGCGGAATCGACGCTCAGTTTTCTCGGCTTGGGCGTGCTCGCGCCGTTGCCCAGTTGGGGCTCCATGCTCAACGATGCGCGCAGCCATTTATTTGATGCGCCGCACATGGTGGTGTTCCCGGCGCTTGCGGTGATGAGTGCCGTCCTGGCTTTCAATTTGTTGGGTGATGCCTGGAGAGACTGGCTCGACCCCCGGACGCGCTCGCAAATGGCCGCACTGGAAAGTTCGCGCTGATCGATTATCCGCAGGAAGAATGGATGGGTGCAGCTTCGTAACAGGTGCGAGAACCCGGGTTTGATGTTCGCCCAGCTAATTCTTGGAAAGCGTCACGGCCGTTCCGCGACCTACAGCGAGTTTGCGAGCTGCGTTGGCTTTATTGATGGCAATTTCCACATAACCGCTCGATCCCAGGTAGGCGACCGGCTCGTCCGCTCCGCCTTTGGCGAAGGTCTCCACTAATTTCGACACGCTATGCGTTCCAACCATTAACTTCAGGCCGCCGCCGTTTTGCGCCGATTCGGGCAGATCTTCGGCGCGAAAATTGGTCATCACATTTCCGAACGCGTCGATGCGCAGCACCACGCCCTGCGTCCCGCCATCCACTTCCTTCGGTTTGGGAAGCACAAAGCGCTGATAGTCCTCAATCTCTTCGCCCATGGCCGAGGTTTGCCAGCCTTTGGACAGCCACGCCGCCACCGGCGCGAAAATATCCCGCCCGTGAAATGTCTTGCTCACCGGTTGCAGATAATAATGTTCGGCACTGGCGTGACGCACGGCCAGGTTATCTTTTTCGCGTTCGTATACCAGCGATAGCACGCCATTGTCGGGCGCTACGAAATATTGATTTTGCGCGGTCACCAGCAGCGGCCGCCGTTCCGTCCCCACGCCCGGGTCGACCACCACCAGGTGTATGGTTCGCGGCGGAAAATAGGAATAGGCAGCGCCAATGGTCAGCGCGCCATCCAGCAAATCGAAAGCGTTCACGTGATGGGTGATATCCACGATGGTCAGGTCCGGATTGATTTTTAGCAGCACGCCCTTCAGCGTGCCCACCAGATGATCGTTGGTGCCGTAGTCGGTGGTTAACGTGATGATTGCATTGGCCACTGCATCCCCCAGAGAGCCGCTTCGCCAGCCGCTATAATTGCCATGCGGCGGTAAATACTTGCGCTGACTCGACGCTATCGAAGGGGGCTGCGGGCGTCAAGAATTGGCACGCGGTATGCTGTGCAAGGTGCAACATCCAACTGGCAGGCGAACAGGCGGGGCAGGGAATTGCCGTTCAGCCGTTCAAACTGATCCTCAATCGATCCCCAACCGCCGCTGCATCTGCTCCAGCGACACGCCCTTCGTTTCCGGATAGAAAAACAGCACCACAAAAAATTGCACCACCATCATCACGGCAAAAAACATAAACGGGTACGCTCCCGAAGATTTTGCCACTTGCGGAAAGGTATACGCGATGATGGCGTTCATGATCCAGTGCGAAGAGCTTCCCAGCGACTGGCCCTTCGATCGCACGCGGTTTGGAAACACTTCTCCGATGTACACCCAGATTACCGCGCCCTGCGATATCGCAAAAAACGCGATGTAGCTGACCAACAGCCACAGAAGATAGTTCTGATGGCTGTGCGTATAAAATATCTTTGCCACACCAGCCAGACACAGTGCCGTGCCCACCGAACCGATGATCAGCAGCGTTTTGCGCCCCAGCTTGTCGATCAGCGACATGCCCGCCAGCGTGGCCGCCAGGTTCATCCCGCCAATGGCCACCGCTTGCAGGTCACCCGAAATCTTGCTGTAGCCCGCCGCCGCGAAAATATCGTTCAGGTAATACAGGATGGCGTTGATACCCGACAGTTGATTGAACATCCCGATGGTGATGGCCAGAAAAATCGGCAGCCGGTATTTCCAGACAAACAGCGGCTCGGATTTTTGCAGCCGTTCCAGATGCACCGACTCCACAATTTCCCGCAGCTCGGTTTCGGGATCTTCAGCGTCCATCGACAGCAGCACGGCCCGCGCTTCCTCGACGCGTTTCTGGGTAACCAGCCACCTCGAGCTGGGCGGTATACCAAACAACATCACCAGGAAAAGTAGCGCCGGCAACGCCGCCACGCCGAATTCCCAGCGCCATTCGTTGGGCCCCAGGCCAAGTCCGCCGATTACGTAGTTCGAAAAATAAGCCAGCAGAATGCCCAGCACGATGTTGATCTGAAACAATCCCACCAGCCGCCCGCGTATTCGCGCCGGCGCAAGTTCCGCAATGTAAACGGGACCAAGAACCGAAGATCCTCCGATGCCCAGTCCGCCGATAAAGCGAGCGACCAGCAACATGTGCCAGTTCGCCGCGAACGCGCAGCCCAGCGCCGACAGTACATAAAAAATCGCCAGCACCCTCAGCGTTTCGCGCCCACCCCAGCGCTGCCCGGGGATGCCCGCCGACATCGCGCCGATGATCGTGCCCAGCAGCGCCATGGCCACCGTCAGGCCCAACTGCCTGGGGCTCAGCCCGTACGTCAGCGTCAGCGAGTGAGTAGTCCCGGCGATCACCGCGGTATCGAACCCGAACAGAAGTCCGCCCAGCGCACCGACGCCCGTCGCCTTTAACAGCGTGGAATTCAATCTCATCAAAGCCTGCTTATCAGGAATTAACGCGCGTTTAAGCTACCACCAAACCCGCCGGTGCGCCGATCAAATCGAAACGAAATTAGCGCCAATTTCGTGACCACCCCTCCGAGGCCTTATCGCTAAAACATCTCTGTAACTAATTGTGCTTTTCAGCATCACATAGACTGTAAAGGAATACTCATGTCGGCGACCAGCGTCCAATTTACTGTCGCGGTGCACATCATGGCCGCTCTGGCGTATTACCGGGGCAGGGAAGTCGCCTCCGTTACCCTGGCGCGCAGTGTGAACGCTAATCCCAGTTTTGTGCGCAAGTCGCTCTCCAAACTCTCGAAAGCGGGCTTGATCGTGACCACCCGCGGGAAGTTTGGTGCCAGCATACTCGCCCGGCCTGCCAGAAAGATCACCCTGCTGGATATTTACCGGGCCAGCGCGGCGCCGCCGGCCTTCGCGATTCATTCTTACAAGGTAGAGAATCGCTGCCCCGTCAGTTGCACCATCAAAGATCGCCTGTCCGGCGTTCTGGCTCGCGCGCAGGGCAGTTTTGAGCACTCGCTGGCAGCTATTACGCTGGCCGAGGTTGCGCGCGCCGTTCCAGAAAAGCGCCGTTAACTTTTTTTGCTTCAATATGTGATTATTAACAGCACATTACAAAGGAGAAACACATGAGCAGTCTCAAAGGTAAAGTAGCGGTGGTCACCGGCGCGTCCAAGGGCATTGGCGCCGGCATCGCCAAGGCCTTGGCCGCCGAAGGCGCTTCCGTGGTCGTGAATTACGCTTCCAGCAAAGCTGGGGCGGACGCGGTTGTCGCGGCCATCAC
>JBBSFG010000241.1:0-6330 GCA_038238965.1 Candidatus Acidiferrales bacterium
CCCCAAACACTCGCCGCGGCCGCACACTTTCGAACGCCAGAAATACTAGTGTCGCCGCCAGCGCTGCGGTCACCAAGCAGGTCAGCAAATCCACTACCACCTGCGTGCTCATCACCCAGATTCGCGCATCCGCCCCGGTTTCCCCCGTCAGCCAGTAAATCACCGCCAGAAATCCCGAATAGCCAGGCATTCGCAGGTCCACGGGGGTCAGGACTCCGCCCACGTCCATCGCATAAGAATGATGTCTCAGCCAGTTCGTCGCGATTTGCTCATACAATACGGTATCGCCGGAGCCCGCCGGATGCTTCAGCACAAAGAAAAAACGCAGGCATGCCCCCGCCGCCAGCGCGGCAATCGAATTCGAGAAATTTCGTTTCATGGATGCAACGCATCTTACAATAGAGCAGACGGAATCGAGCATTCCGGCCATAGCATCGAGGTCAGGTCGCTACCCCGCCGCATCGCTGGTTTGAAAGGCTTCATGAAGGAACGTGGACCTATATTTTATGATGCGGAGCGCGTGCGCTGGCGGCGCACCAGGCGCGTCCTCGAAATCACCGCCATTCTGCTGACCCTATCGCTCGCTTATTTCTTCGTCAGCGTGGCCGTCAGTGTCGACCTCCCCGCCGGTTTGCTTCCGGATACCAAGCCGGCCTTTCATCCTCTGAAGCTCAAGCCCACCGCCAAACTCCTGCCGGCGCGCGAAGGCCGCCGCCGGCGCATCGCCAATATCGGCACCGTGCCCGCCAGCTATGATCCGTTGCGCGCCGCTTTTTTCGTCAGCTGGGATCCCAATAGCATGGCCTCCCTGAAGGCCCACTACAAAGACCTCGACTTGCTCATCCCCGAACAACTTCATTCCGTTACACCGAATGGCGCTATCACCGCCATCGACTACGAAAACGGTCAGAAAACTGGCCAGGTTTCCGCCGACCAGGCCCTCGCCGTCCTCAAAGACGACAAGCTGCACCAATGGATGAAATCCGTAAACATAGAAATTCCCATGATGGGCTTGGTGAACAACTACGACGGTGTGAACTGGCGTATCAAGGAACTTGGAGAGATGCTCGGCAATCCTGTTGCACGGCATAACCTGCAACGCGATCTAGTGGAATACGCCATGAAATCCCATGAGGCCGGTATCGTTGTCGATTTTGAGGATGTTCCCGACGCCAGCCAGGTGCACTTCCGCAAGTTTGCCGCCGAGCTCGCCGCCGGTTTGCATTCCGTCGGCCTCAAATTCATGGTCGCTCTTCCCGCGCGCGACGCGGCCTACGACTACCGCTTTTTCGGCAAACAATGCGACGCCGTAGTGCTCATGAATTACGATCAGCACTGGCTTACTTCTCCCCCCGGCCCCATTGCTTCGCAGGATTGGTACGTTGAAAATGTGCGCCGGGTTTTGGAAGACGTTCCCGCCCAGAAAATTATTGTTGCCTTCGGCAACTACGCCTACGATTGGTCGCAAGCTCCCAAAAATAAACCGGAGCCCGCCGAATCGCTCACCATTCAGGACGCTCTTCTGCGCGCCCATGAATCCGAAACAGCGGTGGAGTTTGATTCCGCATCTTTGAATCCTCATTACTCCTACAACGATGAGCACGATCACGTGCATCAGGTCTGGATGCTCGACGCGCTTACGGCCTATAACGAGTTGCGCGCCAACGAACGCCTCGGCGTGCAGGGCACCGCCCTCTGGCGCCTCGGCTCCGCGGACAGTTCCATTTGGCCCATCTGGGACGCCACTCGCCCGACCGATGCCATTCGTCAGAAACTTACTGAGGTTCCCCCCGGTCCTGATTTGATCTTCGAAGGCGACGGCGATGTCTGGCATTTCATCGACACCCCCAAACACGGAACTCGCAGTTTTACCTATGACGCCTCCACCGATCTCTTCACCAGCGAAAAGTATCAACAGTACCCGCTGTCCTATCACATCGATCAACTCGGCGCAGCCCAGAAAAAGCTGGCTATCACCTTTGACGACGGCCCCGACACCCGCTGGACTCCTGAAATCCTCGACATCCTCAAGGAAAAACACGCCCCCGCCACCTTTTTCATTGTCGGTATCGCCGGCACTCAATCTCCGCAATTGCTCAAGCGCGAATATGCCGAGGGCCACGAAGTTGGAAATCACACCTACACCCATCCGAATTTTGAGGACATCTCTCACACTCAATTGCGCTGGGAGCTGAACCTTACCCAGCGTCTGATCGAAAGCACCCTGGGCGTCAAATCCATTCTCTTCCGCCCTCCTTTCGGCATCGACCACGAGCCGGAATACGCCGAGGAAGTAGCTCAGCTTCCTCTCGCACAAGACATGGGCTACGTCATCGTCGGCCAGAAAATCGATCCGCACGATTGGAAGCAGCCCGGCGGCAAGCAGGTCCCCGCCGCGAAAATCGTCGACGCGGTGGTAAACCAGGCTGGAGATGGCAACATCATTCTTTTCCACGATGGCGGCGGCGATCGCAGTCAAACCGTCGCGGCCTTGCCCCAAGTGATCGACCTCCTCCGCGCGCAAGGTTACCGGTTCGTGTCCGTCGCCGACCTGCTGGGCAAAACGCGGGCGTCCATGATGCTCCCGCTCTCTATCCAGGAGCACTTCGAGGCGCGCGCCGACGGCTTCATCTTCAGTTTGTATCGCTGGTTCCGCGTGGGCTTTGCCACCATCTTCATTGTCGGCATCATCATGGTCAGCGGCCGTGCCATAGTAATCGGTGTGCTGGCGCTAATTGAAAAGCTTCGCTCCGATCACACCGTGATTTCCGATCCGCCCCCCGATGTGACCGTGCTCATCCCCGCACACAATGAAGAAAACGTTATCGTACAGACCGTCGCTTCCGTTTTAGCTACGGCCACAAACAATCTGCAAATCATCGTAGTCAACGACGGCTCAACCGATGGGACCGCGTCTTTGCTCGATGAGCATTTCGGTTCCGATCCCCGCGTGCACATCATTCATCAGGTGAATCGCGGTAAATCCGCTGCGCTCAGCCTGGCAATGTCTCACGCCCACACCGAAATCGTGATCACCATCGATGCCGACACGGAAATCGAACCCGACGCCATCGCCAAGCTGTTGCGCCATTTTTCCGATCCGCGCATCGGCGCTGTGGCCGGCAATGTAAAAGTCGGCAACCGCACCCGTTGGCTCACCCGCTGGCAGGCCCTCGAATACATCACTAGCCAGAACATGGAAAAGCGCGCGTTCGACCTCCTCAATTGCATCACCGTAGTTCCTGGCGCATTGGGTGCGTGGCGCAAACAGGCTATCGAGGCTGCCGGCGGAATCTCTTCCGACACTGTCGCCGAAGACGCCGACCTGACCATCGCCATCCGCCGGCTGGGCTGGCGCATCAGTTACGATGAGGAAGCCATCGCCTGGACGGAGGCGCCGGAAACTGCCGGCGCGCTCATTCGCCAGCGTTTTCGCTGGACCTTCGGCACGCTCCAATCCTTCTGGAAGCACCGCGCCACATTGTTGCGTCCGAAGTTCGGTACGCTCGGATGGGTTGCGCTCCCGAATATTTTCGTCTTCCAGTTAGTGCTTCCGTTTATTTCACCGATTATCGATTTAATGTTTCTTGGGTCGCTGGCGTTGTGGGCCGTGGGCCAGCTCCACATCGCGCGCCTTCCGCAACTTTGGACTACCGCCGACGTGCAGCGCTCCATGTTTTTCTTTGTTGGATTTCTATTGATAGACGTGCTCACTTGCATGGTCGCCTTTGCGCTGGAGCGCAAAGAGGATTGGACTCTGCTCATTCCTGTTCTGTTGCAGCGCTTCTATTACCGCCAGCTGATGTACGTGGTGCTCTTCCGTTCCGTGAAGGAAGCCGTGAGTGGCCGCCCGGTAGGCTGGCGCGGCGTGGAACCTCATTTGCCTCCAGATGCTCCGCGTGCTCCGCAAGCCCCTCCACGAACCGTAACGGCATAGACCCGGCCATGATTTGCGCGCCATACCCGCCGATGTGACAATGTCCCTATGCAAAAAACATTCAACCTGATAGTAAAGACCGTCGCAATCGGCCTTCTCTCACTCGGCGTGGTGCGTGCCCAGGACACTACGCCGGCTCCCAAACCCACCACAGCGCCAAAAACTCAAAAGGCCCCCGCAGCTTCCTCCGCAGCAACACAGCGTACCGCGCCGGGCGCAAAAACCGGGGCTGCTCCGCTCGTTCTCAAAACACAAAAGGACAAGGTCAGCTACGCCATCGGCCTGAATATCGGCAAGAGCTTGCGTAAGGATTCCGTGGACGTGAACTCCGCCATTTTCGCCCGCGGCGTGAAAGACGCTCTCACCGGTGCTAAAACCCTCTTGACCGACGAGGAATTGAAGACCGTCCTGACCGCACTCCAGGCCGACCTGCGAAAACGCCAGGAAGACGAAACGCGCCTGGCCGGAGAAACCAATCTAAAAGCAGGGCAGGCCTTCCTGGCAGAAAACAAAACCAAAGATGGAATCGTGGCTCTTCCCAGCGGCCTGCAATACAAAATCATCACCGCTGGCACAGGACCGAAACCTGCTGCCACCGATTCCGTGGTTTGCAACTATCGCGGCACTCTGTTGGACGGCACGGAATTCGACAGTTCCTACAAGCGTGGCCAGCCGGCGACCATCCCGGTCAATGGCGTCATTAAAGGATGGACTGAGGCTCTGCAGCTTATGCCCGTGGGATCAAAATGGCAGATCTTCGTTCCTCCAGATCTCGCGTACGGCAATCGCGGTGCCGGAAAAGATATCGGACCCGACGCCACGCTCATCTTCGAAGTCGAGCTGCTTTCCATTCAGGAAAAACCCAAGTAGCTCGACGCCTGCTCTTGCGGCTTGGAATGCTTGTGCGATAATCCGCCTGCATGTTCGGTGGGGGTGCTCGTGGCCATCAGCTTTATCTTGAACGGTAAGCCGCAAACTGTGGATGTCAGCCCCGAAATGCCGCTGCTCTGGGTCTTGCGCGATACCCTCAACATGACCGGCACGAAATTCGGTTGCGGCATGGCTTTGTGCGGCGCCTGCACAGTTCACATTGAGGGCGAAGCGGCCCGCTCGTGCGTCACTCCGGTCTCCACCGTCGCTGGAAAAAAAATCACCACCATCGAAGGACTTTCGTCCGGCGCCAGCCACCCGGTGCAACAGGCCTGGATGGAAATCAACGTTCCACAGTGCGGTTACTGCCAGCCCGGCCAGATTATGTCCGCCGTCGCGCTGCTCGCAAAAAACTCCATGCCCACCGACTCGGACATCGACGATGCCATGAGCGGCAACATCTGCCGGTGCGGCACCTACCAGCGCATCCGCCAGGCCATCCATCGCGCCGCCGCCTTGCAGTCCGAAAAAGCCTGACTCTGGCAACTATGGCCCATGGTACCGGCCGCTTGGCCGATCGGTTCTAGTGCTTCCCGCCAATTTTTGCTATTCTGCACTCAGCACGGTACAGGGCTGCATCCTGAATTCAAGGAGCGGCACCGGAGGCCACCATGAGTTTTGTTTCCAGTTCCGGCGGCGAAAAAATCACCGTCCCGGATATCCGGCAGCGTAAATCCCAGTCTGCGGATTCCCCCTCAAATTCAAAAAAAATAGTTTGCCTCACGGCCTACGACTATCCCTCGGCTCGCCTGCTCGATGACGCCGGTGTGGATGTAATTCTCGTCGGCGATTCTCTCGGCATGGTCGTGCTCGGTTACGACAGCACCATTCCCGTCACCATGGACGAAATGTTGCATCACACCCGCGCCGTTCGCCGCGGCGCGCATCGTGCTCTCGTCGTTTCCGACATGCCTTACGGCAGCTATCACGCCGATATTGCCGAATCCTTGCGCAACGCCATGCGCTTTATCAAGGATGCCGGCGCCGAAGCCGTAAAAGTGGAAGGCGGCGAGCGCCGCCTGGAGCTGATCGCGCGCCTCACCGAAGCCGAAATTCCCGTCATGGGCCACGTGGGACTTACTCCCCAATCCGTGAACGCCCTCGGCGGCTACCGCGTGCAGGGCAAAACGCCCGCTTCCGCCGAGCAGTTGCTGCGCGATGCCCGCGCCGTGGAAGCCGCCGGAGCCTTTGCCATCGTCTTGGAAGCCATGCCCCGCGAGCTGGCCGCCCAGATTACCCGTGAAGTTCGCATTCCCACCATCGGCATCGGCGCGGGCCCCGATTGCGACGGCCAGATCCTGGTCCTCAGCGATATGCTGGGCTTAACCTTCGGCCCCACGCCAAAATTTTCCCGCCCCTACGCCAACGTCGCAGAGATTATTTCCAACGCCGTGCGCGAATACTCGAGCGACGTTCGCGATTCCACGTTTCCTTCCGACGCCGAGTCCTATCACGGATCGCAG
>JBBSFG010000242.1:0-6323 GCA_038238965.1 Candidatus Acidiferrales bacterium
ACGGTAGCGGCGAAACCCACAAAGAGCAAAACGGAAGCGGAGAGCCAGAACAGGCGGGACTGCGCGAAGCACACCAGGCCGAAACCGCAAATGAAAGAAGTACCGGCGATCCAGCGGGCGAGGCCTTGGTAGCTGGTGCGTCCCGCGAAATATAGCGCACCGAGGACGGCGCCGACTCCCGCGGCGCTCATGAGCAGGCCGAAGCCTTTGGCGCCGCGATGAAGAACATCGCTGGCAAAGATGGGCAGGAACACGGAGTACTGCAGGCCGAGCAGGCTCAAAAGGCTGAGCAGCAGGAGCGCGGAACGGACGGGCCTGTCGCTCATGGCGAAGCGGAATCCCTGAATAAAGTTCTGGAATGGAGAGCCTTGGGGGCGCTTGACGACAATTTTCTGGATGCGCATGGCGAGAAGAGCAGCGAGAACGGCGAGGAAGCTGACGCCATTTAATAGGAAGCACCAGGCGGGCCCTTTCCAGGCGAGGGCGAAACCGGCGATGGCGGGGCCGACCACGCGAGCGCCGTTGAAGATGGAGGAATTCAGGGCGATGGCGTTGGGGAGATCTTCGCGCACGACCATTTGCACCAGAAAGGCCTGGCGGATGGGGACATCGAAGGCGTTGACGATGCCGACAAGGAAAGCGATGAGGATAATTTCCCATACGGTGATGGCCTGGGAGAAGGTCAGCGCAGCGAGGACGAAGGCCAGCAGCATCGATACGGCTTGAGTGGCGATGACGCCGTAGTGGCGATTGTAGCGATCGCCGACGTAGCCGCCGATGGAGGCCAGAAACAAAATGGGGACCTGGTTGGCGAATCCGAAGACGCCGAGGAGGGCGGCGGAACCGGTCATTTTGTAGACCAGCCACAACTGGGCAGTGGACTGCATCCACGTGCCGATGAGCGAGACGAGCTGGCCGCCGATGAAAAGCTGAAAATTGCGGTGCTGCATAGCGCGGAAGCGCGTGGACATGAGTGGGAGTTCCCTCTCAGGTTCGATGCGTGCGATGGCGGCACGTCACGTCACGTGGAGCGGCGACTGGGTAGTGTAACAAGTAGGGCGAACTTCAGGGTTGAAGAACCGAACCGCCTCGACCAGGGATTGAACAGCAGGTTACTCGCGCGCTGCAAATCGGTCGGTTCGGAATGCCAAGTTGGCTGGGACGGCGCGAATCCTTGAAAATCATGCGGAAACTATGCGCGATAGTTTATTCGTTGGGAGGATCGGGGGCGCCGCCGACGTGGAGGTGGCTGAGGTCGCGCAGGGTGGCGCGATCGTCGTCGCTCATGCCGCGGGTAAAGTTTGGATCGCTGAGGTGGCGGTTGCGGGCGGACTCCGGCATGTTCTGGAGAACGCCGAGTCGCTGCTGGATGGCTTTCTGGCGCTGGGGAGGCGTGTTGCGCCAAGTGGGAAGCACATCATTCTTGATATGATCGCGCTGCTGCGGGGTCATCTGTTGCCAGACGCGGCCGCGTTCGCGCATATCCTGTTGCTGCTGGGGAGACAACTGGCGGAAGCGCTGGCGATTCTGCAGAACGCGCTGGCGGTCTTCGGGGCTAAGGCGATTTTGCTGATTGCCGCGATAGCCATTGTAATTATTTTCCGCGCCGCGAGAATACTGGCTGGTTGGCGGGCGATTCGGGTTGGCTACCCCGCGATTGAAATCCGGGCGATCGGAACTTGAACGGTTGGGGTTCACGGATGAACGATTGGAGTTCACGGTTGGCCGCTCGGGATTGCGAGTGGCGCGATCTGGATTTGCGGAGCGAGAGTAAGGGCGCTCGCCGCGGGTGACCGGCGCCTGCTGACGTTGCTGCTCGCGGCCTTGGGGCCGAGCGGCGGGGCTCGATTGCCGAGGGGCGGAACGCGCGCCCTGGCGCGATTCCTGGCGCGATTCCTGGCGCGGCCGGGAATGATCCTGGCGCTGCGCGAGACACGAGGAGGCCAGGCCTGCGCCGAGAACCAGCGCGAGCAGCGCACCCCCGAATTTTCGCTGCAGCGTCATGACAAATTACATTTCCTTTTCTGAGGAATCATCGGCCGGAACGGCTTCCGGCAACTCCGTTAAAGGCTCAAAGTTAGCCAGCACGTCGTAATTTTCGAGCACCGGCAAATCCTGGTCCTGCATAACCTGCGTCTCGTCGCCGCCATTGGAGTTGGCGACGTCGGTATGATCCAGCGGACGGTGACCTACCCAAACGGTAGCGAGCAGCAGCATGGAGGCGGCGACCAGGACGCGAGGAGCCGCGCCCAGCCATGACCACCAACTCTGCTTTACCGGCTCGGCGGCGATACGCGCGTGTAAGCGAATATCGAACGCGGCGGAGGGCTCGATCATGGGCAGTTCGTCGAGCAAACTGCCGACGGAGCGAAATTCATTTACACGCACGGTGCAAGCCGGGCAAGCGGCAAGATGCTTTTCCATCTCGCGCTGCTCGCTTTCCTTCAAGCGGCCGTCGATGTATCCGAGAATCCGGGTTTCCATTCGAGCGCAACTCATGACTTCCTTCCCTTCCGTGCCCTATCTTTTTGCAGCCCGCAACGCGACGAGCGGGGCCAGTTCAACTCGCAGCGTTTCATATGCGCGGAAGAGCAGTGATTTAAGCGCGCTTTCCGAGCATTCCAAAATTTTAGAAATCTCGCCGTAATCGAGATCCTGATACTTGTGCAGCAAAACAGCAGCGCGCTGTTTTTCCGGGAGCTTATCGATGGAGTGCCGGATCATGTCGCGCTGCGCCTCCTGCACCAGGTGTTCTTCGATGTTGGGATTTTTTTCCGCAACATCGATGGTGCGCTCGTCGCCGTCTTCGGAATCCACGGTGACAGGAGCGTCGAGAGAGACTTCCATGCGCTGGTGCCGCGTGTCCCGGACGGAATTCAAAGCCAGATTCGTGGCGATCCGGAACAACCAGGTGGTGAACTTCGCGCTGGGAACATAATCAGCACGGGCTCGATACACCCGGATGAAAACCTCTTGTGCCAGGTCCTCTGCCTGCTCCCGATTCCGAACCATGCGGTAGAGGAAATTGACCAGAGGAGTCCGATAGCGATGCAGGAGAAGGGCAAACGACTGTTCGTCGCCCGCCTTCACGTCCAGCATCAGTTGGACGTCGGTCCTGGCCATTGCCGACACACTGTATCAAACCCACGTATTGTCAGAAAGTTGCAAATCGTGGAGGTAAAAACGGGAGGTCGCTAGCGAGATTATACATGGAACAAACGCTGCATTATCAGCAGGCTAGCTACGCCGGCAAAAACGAGCAGGGCCATGCGCCAGTTGGGCTCGCGGTTGACTTCGGGGAGCAAGTCGGTGGCGGCGACGTAGATGGTGACGCCGCCCGAGAGCGGCAGCGCATACTTGAGTTGGCTCTGGAGCACGGTGGTAAGCAAGACTCCTAATAAGGTAGCAGCACCTAATAACCCGGAAGCGAGGATGGCGTTGCGGCGGCTTTGGCCGCTGGCGAGGACGACGGAGGCCACGGTAAAACCTTCGGGAAGCTTGTGCAGCAAGATGGCGAGGAAAATTACGGCGCCGAGCCAGTTGGAAACCAGGAAGCCGGAGGCGATCGCTACGCCGTCGAAGAAAGTATGGATGGCCAGGCCGAGAAGCAGAGTGCTGCGCGCGTGGTGATGGCTGACTTCTTCATGGTGAGTTTCTTCGCCGAAGTGAAAGTGCGGCGCGATGGTGTGTTCGAACAGGTGGATCAGGAAATAGCCGATGAGGATAAAGATGAAGGCGTTGTCGCCGGCGAGGCGGATGGATTCGGGGATGACGTCGAGGAACGCGACGGCCAGCATGTAGCCGGCACCGAGGGCCACGAAATATTGCAGGAAACGGCGGGGCCAGTGGAGGTAGACGACGAAGTATCCTCCGAGAAGGTTGCCGGCGGCGGCGACCAAACCGAGGCTGGCTGCGAGAGCGATGCGCGTGGTGTCGAGTGACGGCATTTTCAGATGCGCCGCAAATTTACGTCAGCCGCTATGGCGGAAGAGGATGACGTCGCCTTCCTGGACGATATATTCGCGGCCTTCGAGGCGGACCTGGGCTTTTTCGCGGGCGGCGGCGATGCTGCCTGCGGCGAGGAGGTCGTCCCAGCGAACGACTTCGGCGCGGATGAAACCTTTTTCGATATCGCTGTGAATTTCGCCGGCGGCTTTTACGGCGGTGGCGCCTTTGCGAATGGTCCAGGCGCGGACTTCCGGTTCGCCGGCGGTGAAATAAGGAATCAGGCCCATCAACTCGTAGGTGGCGTGGATGAGTCGATTGAGGCCGGGTTCTTTGAGGCCGTAAGATTCGAGCAGCTCGGCGGCTTCTTTTTCTTCCATTTGTGCGAGCTCGGCTTCGAGGCGACCGCAGATGGCGATCACGGCGGTGTTAGTACGGCCCTGCAGGGCGCCGAGCTTGTGGCGTTCGACAGCGGTGGAGAGCTCGGCGGCTTCGTCGTCGCCGAGATTCAAAACGTAAAGCATGGGGCGCTGCGATAGAAATAAAAAACCGCCGATGGGCTTGCGCTCTTCGGGGGTAAGCTCCAGTTCACGCAAGGGCTTTTCGGATTCGAGATGGGCTTTGCACTTTTCGAGGACAGCTTTTTCTGCTTCGAGGACCGGGTCTTTCTTTTTCTTCAGGTCTTTGTCGAGGCGCTCGAGGCGGCGAGTGATTTGATCGTGGTCGGCAAGGATTAATTCCAGCTCAAGATTGGTGGCGTCGCGGAGCGGATCGATGCTGCCGGCGGCGTGCGGGACGGAAGGGTCGTCGAACACGCGGATGACGTGGGCGATGGTGTCGACTTCGCGGAGGGGGGCGAGGGCGTCGCGGTTGCGGTCTTTCTGCATGCCGCCGACGTCCACGTATTGCACAGTGGCATAGGTGATTTTTTTGGGGTTGTAGAGCCTGGCGAGCTCGACGAGGCGCGGCTCGGGGACCTTGGCGACGCCGACGTGCGTGCCTTGAGCGCCGGGCTTGCCTTCGACGCTGGCTTTGGTGAGGATGCGGAAGAGCGTGGTTTTTCCGACCTGCGGCAGACCGATAATTCCTGTTTGCATAAACGCGGTATGTTAGCACAGCGGTGAGGCGGGTCCCGGGCCGGCGAATGGCGTGCGGGAAATTAGAGTTGAGAAGCGTAAGCGGATAGACAGTGTGGATTTTGAGAGATACAACGAGACATCCGCTATATGGGTAAGATTATTACTGCGGTGAGAATATTTTCATGACCACAACAACTTTCACGCTGCCTTTTGATTTGCAGGGGGCTATGGCGGCGCTGGCCGCTACCGACGAGCGGCTGGCGCGGCTGATCGAAGAGACGGCGGAGTTTCAGCTTCGAATGGAATCGATGGACAGTCCTTACGAGGCGTTGATGCGGTCGATTGCTTACCAGTCGATTTCGGGGAAAGCGGCAGCGACGATTTTCGCGCGGGTAAAGGCGTTGGGTTCGAATGGGCGCGCGCCGACGCCACAGGAAATGTTGAAACTGCGCAAGCCGGTGCTGCGCAAGGCGGGGCTTTCCGGCGCGAAGATTCTGGCGATGAAGGATCTGGCGCAGAAAACCATCGATGGAGTGGTGCCGACGATGGAGCAGGCGCTGACGATGTCGGATGAAGAACTGGTGGCGCGGCTGGTTTCGGTGCGGGGAATCGGCGCTTGGACGGTGGAGATGTTTTTGATTTTTCGGCTGGGCAGGCCGGACGTGTTGCCCATTCATGACCTGGGTGTAAAAAAGGGCTGGTCGGTCACGTACGGGAAGAAGCGCATGCCGAAGCCGAAGGAGTTGCTGGCGTTTGGAGAGCGGTGGAGACCTTATCGGACTTTGGCGAGCTGGTATATGTGGAGGGCGTTTGAGCGCGCCGGGTATAAGGCGACGAACAAGATTAGTAAGGCGCTGGTGCGGAAGAAGCGGGCCAAGATTTTGGCAAAAGTAGTGGCGGTGAAGGTGAAGAAACGATCATTTACGCGTCGGAGAAAAGCACGCGGTTAAGAAACTCGGGAAAAAATCCTCAGCGAGCGGACTCGCGGACGAGTGGGAACATGGCGGTGATGCCGGCGAGGAGAACGACGCTTTCGAGCGAGACGGAGACGCGGTGGAGGCGGGAGAATTCGGCGAGGAGCGGGTTATCCGTGGCGGTGGATTGAATGGAGCCCATTTGGGCGCGCAGCGTGGCCATTTTTGCGCTCACTGTGAATTGCGAAACGAGCGTGGCGGCGATCATTACCAGCACGCACAGCGCCGCGGGAGATGCGAGGCCGGCGAAGGAACGGGTGCGCACCAGGCGCGCGAGAAGAAAAATCGCTCCACAGAGGATGCCGCCGATGTGCATGCGGGTGAG
>JBBSFG010000243.1:0-6301 GCA_038238965.1 Candidatus Acidiferrales bacterium
CCGCCGATCTTTCCTACGGAGTTGCCGGAGTGGCCCGGTTCCGCGTCAATATTTTCCGCCAACGCGGAAGTTGCGCGATCGTGATGCGCGTCATTCCAGACAAGATTCCTGGCTTCGAAGAACTGAACCTGCCCAAGACCCTTCAGGACATCGTGCAGTTGAGGAACGGAATCGTGCTGGTTACGGGGCCCACGGGATCCGGCAAGTCGTCGACGCTGGCCGCCATTCTCGACAAGATGAATGAGGAAAAGGCCTATCACATCCTGACTATCGAGGATCCCATCGAATTTCTGCATCGCCACAAAAAATCGACCATTCACCAGCGCGAACTTCACAGCGACACGCCCAGCTTCGCGCTGGCCCTGCGCGCTGCATTGCGCCAGGCTCCCAAAGTGATTCTCGTGGGCGAAATGCGCGATCGCGAAACCATTGAAATCGCCCTCGAAGCTTCGGAAACCGGCCATCTGGTGATGTCCACACTGCACACTATCGACGCTTCGAAAACCGTCGAGCGCATTGTCGGCGTGTTTCCGCTTTCCGATCAGCAGGCCATCCGCACCCGTCTGGCCAAGGCTTTCCGCTATATCGTTTCGCAACGGCTGCTGCCCCGGAAAGACAACAAGGGCCGCATCGCCGCGGTGGAAATTCTCAAGTCCACCATGCGCACCCGCGAGTACGTGGAAAAAGGCGAGACGGAAGGCAAGTCGCTGCTGGACGCCATGCGCGATGGCGACACCGAGGGCATGCAGCACTTCGATGGAGAAATCGAGAAAATGATTCGCAACGACCAGGTTGATTTCGAGGCCGCACTTTCCTACTCGACCAACGCGGGAAACCTGCGCCTGGAGCTAACCGACTATCTGGAAAATTCCCGCAATACGGTGCCCAAGAAGAAAGCCAGCGAAACAGCAATCGAAATCGAACGCTAACAAAAGCGCTATATCGTAAGCCACCGGCCTGTGCGACTGCGGCGGAATTCGCACCTGCAGCCGTCTCCCCTTGCTGCGCTGCGCCGACCAGATCAGTTATGCTGTAGCGGACTTCACGAGCCGTGTGCCAAAACTTTACTTGCTGAACGCCTCGGATTTCCTATTGTTTTTCGAGCTGCATACCATTCTTGTCCCTGCGATCTTTGCCGGCGCTTTTCTGATCATCGCCGCGGCCACCCGCAACTGGAGCGAAAGCCTTTTCCAGCGCGCCGAAGGTCGCCTTTCGTACCCGGCTCGAGGCGGCTCACTCCCTTTGTGGATTCTTTTTCTCGCAGTTGTCATCGTCCGCGTAGCCGTCTTACCGCTGCTTCCCATTCCCGTTCCCGGCATTCACGACGAATACAGTTACCTGCTGATGGGCGACACTTTCGCCCATGGCCGTCTCGCGAATCCCACCCATCCGATGTGGCGCAGTTTCGATTCTTTCCATATCAATTGGCTTCCCACCTATTCCTCAATTTATCCTCCCGCTCAGGGTGTGGTGCTCGCCATCGGCGAATTGCTCGGTCGCCCCTGGTTCGGCGTACTGTTCAGCGCCGCCGCCATGTGCGCTGCCATATGCTGGATGTTGCGCGCCTGGATGCCGCCGCGCTGGGCATTTCTCGGCGGCGCGCTCGCGGCGCTAAAGTTCGGCGTGGCTAGTTATTGGATCAACAGCTATTGGGGCGGCGCCGTCGCCGCGATCGGAGGCGCCATTGTCCTCGGAGCGTTGGGCCGCATCGCCCGGCACCCCACCCGGCAGAACGCGGTTCTCCTGGGATTGGGTGTCGCGATCCTCGCCAACAGCCGTCCCTACGAGGGAATGCTATTTTGCGTTCCAGCAGCGGCCTGGTTTCTCTGGTGGCTCGCAGGAAGAACGCGCCCCCGCATTAATCGTGCCGCACATCCCGCGAAGATTCTCGTACCGCTACTCGTCATTCTGGCGAGCACCGCCGCCTTCATGGGCTACTACAACTGGCGCTTGACCGGAAACGCCCTGCTGATGCCTCATGTCCTCAGAACCAGCGCCTATCACTCGTCCGCGGTCTTTTTGTGGCAACATCTTCGCCCGCCGCTACACTATGACAATCCGCAGTTTGAAGATTTTTACAACGGCTTTGAGCGCGAGAATTATCGCCACACCTGGAGCGACGCCCTGCGCGTATCCCACGAAAAAATCGTCCGCCTCGGCAGCGCCTTTTTCTGGTGGGGAGCGCTGGTGTTGCTGCCCGGTTTACCGTTCGCGCTGCGCGACAAAAAAATGCGCTTGCTGGTGGCCACCATCCTATTAGGCGCACTGGGGATCTTCGCGGTGACCTGGTCCTTTTCCCATTACGCCGCGCCGTTCACCTGCATTGTCGTCGCGCTGCTGGTGCAGTCCATCCGTCATCTTCGCACCGTACGCATCGGTGCGTGGCCGCTGGGCAAGTGGCTGTCGCGCGCGGCAGTTTTGCTGCTCGTCCTCGACACGGGCATCCACGTAGCGCGACGCGAATGTGATCCTCTGTGGTGGACGTGCAAGGGTGATGTGAGCAGGCAGGTCATCCAGGATCGCCTGGCGCACACTCCCGGCAAGCATTTGATCGTCGTGCGTTACGATCCGGAAAATCACAATATTCATGACGAGTGGGTCGACAACGGCGCCGAAATCGATGACGCAAAAGTCCTGTGGGCCCGCGAACTCGACGAGGCCCAGAACGCCCGCCTCCTGGCCTATTTCAAAGACCGTCACATCTGGCTTGTCGAGCCAGACACCGACAACACCGAGCTGGTCCCTTACTCTCCCCCGCCAAAAGAATAAGCGGCCTGGCCGCTTTCCATTTTGTCTCACCGCCATTATCATGGCCACGCTCGCGAAATCCCGAGATCAACCGCTTGCCCACCACTCCTGACTCACACGCGCTCCCCGGAAAGCCCGGCGAGGTTACGCCCGCGGGTAAAATCTCTCGGGGAAAATTGCTTCAGGTGCTCGGCGTCTGGTTCGGCATCGCCGCCGCGGTCGGCAACACCATCGCCGCCGGAATCGTTCGCACCCCGGGCGACATCGCCAAGATACTGCCCAACCCGTGGCTCTTTCTCGGCGTCTGGGTCATCGGCGGACTCTATGCCTTGTTCGGCGCCTCGTCCATGGCCGAACTCGGCGCAGCCATCCCTCGCAGCGGCGGTCAATATAATTTTTCGCGCCGCGCGATAGGCGACTACGCCGGCTTCATCGTCGGCTGGAGCGATTGGCTCTCCAGTTGTGGCACGCTCGCCGCGGTGGCCATCGTCATCGGCGAATACAGCGGAAAATTAGTCGGCGCCCTGGCAGGATTCGAGAAAACCATCGCCGTCGGCGTGATTGTGGGATTCGGCATCCTGCAGTGGCGGGGAGTGCGCTGGGGCAGCCGCGCACAATTGCTGACCGCGGCGATGAAGACCGCCGCCTTCGTCATCCTGGTGATCGCCTGCTTCGTTCTTGGCGGTAACGCGCACCGCGCCGCATCGCTGGAAACACAGAGTTCCACAAAGCTTACGCTCGCTTCAGGCTGGCCGCTGGCTGTGGCGTTGATGCTCGGTTTGCAAGCCGTCTTCTACACCATCGACGGGTGGGACGGCATTATCTATTTCGGAGAAGAAGTCCGGAATCCAGGAAAAGACGTGCCGCGCGCAATTTTTGGCAGTGTTTTTTCCATCATGGGCATTTATCTTTTGCTGAATGTCGCGGTGCTTTACGTTTTGCCTATGAATCAAATCGCGGGAAACGATTTTTCTCTGGGCACCGCCGCCGAACGCATCTTCGGCCGTTTTGGCGAGCCCATCATTCGCACCATCATGGTCGTTTCGCTGCTCAGCTGCATTAACGCTGTGCAGTTGTTCTGCTCGCGCATTTTGTATGCCATGAGCGCCGACGGCTTGTTTTTTCGCGCCTTTGCCCGCGTGAACAAAGGCGGCACGCCAGAGCTGGCATTGCTCCTGAGCACCGCCGTCGGCGTGCTGTTCGTTCTCGGCTCGTTTGAGCGCGTCATCGCCATGCTTTCGTTTTTCTTCGTGGCCAACTACACGCTCACGTACACATCTCTTTTTGTTTTGCGCAGGAAGGAACCGCAAATGCCCCGCCCCTATCGCGCCTGGGGTTACCCGTGGACCACAGCCATCGCACTTCTTGGCTCGGTCTTATTTTTGGTGGGTTCCATTCTCACCGATCGCCAAAACGCCCCGCTCGCGCTCGGCATGCTGGTTCTGAGTTACCCCGTGTATCGTGCCCTCAAATGGGGCGCCGCCCGCACCACCGCAATTTAATTCCTTCTTTTTGCAACACCGCTTGATCTTCGCGAATATTTTTCAAGTTACCCCAGACCTGTCATTCCGACTGGAGCAAGCCGACGACTTTTGTTCTCGTTCGCTCGTGGGAACGAGTCGGCCTGCGCAGCGGAGGAATCTCTCTTCGATCTATCTCGCATTCCTGGCCATTGCCCTAGTAGCACTTAACTAAACACCCACGCCCTCGGTGCTTTTCTCCAATCAACCCTACGAAACCTTCTCCGCAATCGCCTTCGCCTGCAAAAAATGCAGCAAATAATCCTTCCCGCCGGTCTTCGAATCCGTCCCCGACATATTGAAGCCTCCAAACGGATGCGCCCCCACCATCGCCCCCGTACACTTCCTGTTCAAATAAAGGTTCCCCACGTGAAATGCTTCCTCGGCCTTTTCGATTTTCGTCGGATTCCGCGAGTACACCGCGCCCGTCAATCCGAACTCCGTGTCATTTGCAATCTCCAGTGCATGGTCGAAATCGCGAGCTTTGATCACTGCCAGCACCGGACCAAAAATTTCTTCCTGGGAAATCCTTGCCTTCGGCGGCACGTCCGCGATGATCGTCGGCTGAATAAAATATCCATCGCCCGGCGCGCGCTCGCCGCCCAGCACTACTTTTCCTTCCTTCTTCCCCACGTCGATATAGCCCAGGATTCCTTCCATGGCCATGCTGCTCACAACCGGGCCCATGTAGTTCCCGGGATCCTCACTGGGGCCCACGGTAATTTTCTTCGTGCGCTCCACCAGTTTCTGCACGAAAGTATCGTAAACTTTTTCCGAAACAATCGCTCGCGAGCACGCCGAGCATTTCTGGCCCTGGTATCCGAAGGCCGCTAACGCCACGCCTTCCACCGCCGCGTCGATATCCGCTTCTTCATCCACAATCGTCGCGTCTTTACCGCCCATTTCCAGCACCGCGCGCTTGATCCACATCTGCCCCGGCGCTTTCTTCCCCGCCGCTTCGCTGATCAGCAAGCCCACTTCCTTCGATCCCGTGAACGCAATGAAACGCGTCTTGGGATTTTTCACCAGCGCGTCCCCGACAATCTCGCCCGGGCCCGTCAAAAAGTTCAACGCTTCCTTCGGTATCCCCGCCTCGTAAAGTATCTCCACCACTTTCGCTGCCGTCGCCGGAGACTCCTCCGACGGTTTCAGCACCACGGTGTTCCCCGTCACCAGCGAAGCCGCTGTCATCCCCGCCGCAATCGCCGCCGGAAAATTCCACGGTGGAATCACCACGCCCACTCCCAGCGGGATGTAAACCAGGTAATTTTTCTCGCCCTTCATCGGCGTAACTGCGTGCTGGCCCGCCAGCCGCAGCATTTCACGCCCATAAAACTCCAGGAAATCGATGGTTTCCGCCGTGTCGGCGTCCGCTTCGATCCACGATTTGCCCACTTCCGCGCAAATCAGTGCGGACAGTTCGAATTTTCGCTGGCGAATGATCTCCGCGGCGCGAAATAAAATCTCGATGCGTTTTTCAGCCGGCACGCGCTTCCACGTTTCGAATGCTTTGGCCGCCGCTTCCACCGCCTGCTTGGCATGTTCTGCCGTCGCACTCTGAAAAACCCCTATCACCTGCTGCGGATGCGAAGGATTCGTCGACATCATCTTCGCCGTAGTAATAATTTTCTCGCCGCCGATGTACATCGGGTATTCACGCCCAAACTCCGCCGCTACCTTTTTTAGCGCCGCTTCCATGGCTTGTTTGTTTTCCGGCTTGGAGAAATCGACAAACGCTTCGTTGGTGAACTCTGAGACGTGTACTTTCGATTCAGGCGTAGCCATGCCAAGAGCTCTCCTCGTGCTTCATTCTCATTCTACTGCCACGCGAAACAGTGCCACAAGCGCGGCCCACGCGCGTCGAGTTGGAAAAATGCAATGAAAAAATAAAGGTGCGGCTCGCCGCTTAGCTCGGCAACGTCCATTTGGTGCGCGTGTACGCGATGCGAAATCCCTGCCGCTCGGCGTTCCGTTGCGAAACGCTCCCGGGTTCCGCGCACATCATGGCCAGGTCACAGCTCGCATCGATCGCA
>JBBSFG010000244.1:0-6282 GCA_038238965.1 Candidatus Acidiferrales bacterium
AGTACAAGCACGGCTCGGAGCGACTTTGTTGGGAGTGATGTTTCTGCTGTGGGTGATGGTGCTGCACACCCCGAGAGTTCTGGCTCAACCGCACAACGGAGACGAACTGACCAGCCTGTTTGTGGCGCTCGCAATGTGTGGGAGTTGTTTTGTGATCGCGACGGCTGTGCGGGAACGTGTGTAGAGCACGTCTCGAGATAGCGGAGAACGATGCCTCGGCCGCGCCGGGCATCCAGGAGACAATCAGCGCCAATCCGCGGGCGGCTCGTGCAACGACCAGAAATGCGGCGCAGGCGTCGTGAACTCAATTCCTACCCGAGTCAATCCCGCATGGGGCACACCGACGTAAGCAACCAGCCCTTCGCACTCATCCCAGTTTTTTTGATTCAATAGCACCAGTTTCTGCCCCACGCTGACTTTCGTCCTCAGCGTGAGCAACACGCCATGCGCGCTGGCGCTTAATGTGAACGTCTGTTCACGAAAAGCTTGCTTCCCTTCTCCGTGCCCTTTTACGACCAGCGGCACGTCCAGGGTAATTCGTTGGCTGCGTCTTTCTGCGATGGTGGACGGCATGCTCACCCTCTCGATGGCCGGAAACGATTAGACGAAAATGCGAAACGCGAGGTTTCAGATTACGGAACTATCCGGGTGGAATCTACTGGCCTGTAGGGCAGAAAGACACCTGCTCGTCCGACGGGTAACAAGGTTTTTGCAATTGTTCATTTTTTTACAGTTGGGTGGCCTACCCCTGCGGTTTGCGCAAGGGTGGGATTTCTCGCTAGATCCTAATCAGCAATGTACAGCTCAGCGGGCGACCAACGTATCCACCGGTGCGGCCGCATTGGCGGTTTCTTCCTCAACAACCGGAACGAGGCGAGTGAGCTTGCCGGCCAGCAGCCGGCGATACTTGGTCCGTTCGTCGAGGTTCATGTCCACAATTTCAAACGCCATGTCTTGAGCGCGATAATCGCGCATCAGCGCGGTGGCGTGCAGGCTGCGTAGTCCCAACTGCAGCTTCAGTTGTACTTGCGTGCCGGGTGCGAGATGGCGGTTGATGGCTGCAACGCCGCCGGCCAGGCTGGCGGTTTTGATTTCCAGGCGGCAATTCTCTTTCAAATTCGTGCTCACCGCGGTAAGCGGTTTTCTCAGCCGCACGCGGGTGTGCCGCCGCTGCCGAACGAATTTCGAATTGGCGACCACCGTCAGAGGCGCAAGGGTCAAATCTTCACTCTCGATGCCGCTCTTGGGCAAAAATGCCTGCGCCCACGATAGATCCAGCTTCTCAAGCGCCTGCAGCGCGGCGATCCGCAGTTCCTGGGAATGGATCCAGCCAAAAACTTTTTTCCCACTCGCAATGCGCTTCAACGCCGCAACGGATTCCGTGGCCGGGATGCGACCCAGGGCTTCCACCGCTTTGACACGCAGATATTGTCCTGAACCGATGGGCAAATCTCCGTCGACAATTGTCAACAGGCGGCCCAACGCTTCCCGATCAGAGGTAATACCGATCTCATCAATGACCAGCGGCATCACCAGCGGGTCTACGTGATCAAGAATATCCAGCAAGATGCGGCAACGTGCTGGCGCGCCGCTCGCAGAAATTTGGCGCACCATGCGATCCTGCGCGTTGCGTGTGAAGTCCCGAACGCGGCCAGGGAGAAACACCTGTACCGCTTTGGGATCGAGTTTGCTGAGCAAGCCGGCCATTTCGACGGCTTCGGCAACTGCGCCGCCTCGCAGCGTGCTGCGCAAATACTGTAAGCCCTCTTCGCCGAGATCCGCGGCAAGATTGGCAATATGTTCGGCGTCCTGCCGGTGGCTGCAGCGGTTGAACCGCGAGGTGAGTTGCTCCATCGCACTTTGCGGCAGGAGTTTCAACACACCGGTAAGACCCGCCGCGACTTGGCGAGCGCGGAGGGCCTCCTCAACGAATTCAGGCACGCGTTCTTCAATGCCCATTTTGCCGCGCAAGGTCCGCGCGATTCCGGGACGCTGCGTCTCCACGCCAGCCAGCAAGTCCAGCGCCTGCTCCATCGCGGGATACGCCCGGCTGGTTGCCGCTTCCTGGCTCAGGCGCACAAAAGCCGCGCTAACCATGCCTTGCACTTCCGAATCCTGCTCGACGCTCAGCCGCAGTCCCACGTGGCGCAGCGCTTCGCCAAGTAGTTTTGGATCCGCTTTGGAATAAAGTCCGGCGAGCTCCGAGAGACCGGCGGCGGTTTTCTTGCGCGCATCGGAGTCGTCGCTCTCCGCGCAGGCGGCATAATTCTGCAGGATGTTAATGGCTTCGGCGATGTTTCCTTTTTCAATCAGGCCGCCGACGTAAGACTGTACGTTGCGCGGCGGTATACACCACGCTTCATCGGAAAGCAGAACGCTTTGCTTGCCGCTTTCTGGAACCGCAGCCCAGAACTGCCGGTCGAGAATTTCGCGATGCGATTCCACCAGCATCCCCGCATCGGTCATCTTGTTTTCATGCGCGCCCAGAATGTTGCGGAGATTTTCAATCTCCTGATTCATGCGATCGAGCATCTGCCGGACGGCATTAACTTTTACTTCGCCGTGCTCAAATTGCTCCAGCGCAAAACGGATCGCCAGGTGCTCCGCTAACTGCACCAGCATGGTTTCATCGGGCTTGGCCTGCGTGGTTTGGGCCGCCAGGCCCGCGATTGCCTGCCGCAAGGTAACCTGCGCCGTGCCCGGTAATTGCGCAACCTGCTGCTGAAATACAGCGGCACCGGCGATACCGCCCTGGTTGGCGGCCATCTGGCCAAAGCTGGTCAGCGCGCTGAGAATGCCGTACATCTCCGCTTCGCTTGGCTCAACCGGCTTACCGGTGGAATAGCTATGACTGGGGACCAGCCCTTCAGGGACTGCTGCGCCGCCCGGAATCCAATACCCTCCCGCATCGCCGCCCGTGGATGAACCTGTGTTGAACGCCACCGGCCCGGTTAGAAATTCGCCTTCCGGATTCCCAGTGCCAGCAACTCCGGGTCCGGTGCCTGAACTTCGTGAACCACTCCCTCGTGCGCCGCCGCTCGAAGGACCTGGCACGCCACCATCTGCGTGCGAGCCCTGCGCCGCGGCTATGAGTTCCAATAATTTTTTTGGATCGTTCAGCCACTGCTTGAATTGATCCTGATTGGCGTCGCCCAGGGACGCGGCCGCAAGCTGCGCAGCGACACTGGTGTCTTTCAATCGCGCGTCGGTAGCTATGAAGCAGATCTCGTTGATGCGCATTCCGCGCGCGCCGCCGAGGGCTTTTTTCAATTGCAGCGCCAACTCCGCAGGCTTGGCTTTGCCGGTCGGGAATGCCTGCACGAAACGACGCAGTTCATCCTGCGTAACGATAGGAAAGAATTGCACGCTGGCGATGCCCGCAGCGGAGAGTAACTGCGCGAATTGTTTTTCCGCCGGAGAACCTTCGAGCGGCACTCCGTCGAGCAAAAGTTGTGCGCCGGTAGCGCCCAGCAACAGTCCAGCTTCGGAACCGCCCGGAATGGCGGCCTGCAATTCGCGCCACGCGACGTCCAGATGCTCCACGGTGCGAGCGTGGTCATATCCATACAGGCGCGCGAACTTCAACAGAATGTTAAGGCTGCGAACAAAGGCGCGGGCGGAAGCGGAATGTGGATCGGTTCTTTTCACTGGGGATATCGAGTCCTGCAATAGGACTTCCTCACTAGTACCGTAAGTTCCAGCACGTTCCCGTGCAATGGTACAGAGGTCCTATGTGCCCAGCCGGTCAAGTTACGGGCAGGTATCAAGAAGTAGCCCGCAATCAGCCTTTGATGATCCAATGAGTTCGCGGAAATGATTTTCGAGGTTCAACTACGCCGACGCTGATGTGGGGTTGATCGGGTTTAACCCTCAGGACCGTTTCAAGGCTTAGCCGCTGTCGAATCTGGCGCCGGGCGCCGCGCCGATTCAACTCTTGTTTAACGCGATACGGCCCCGGCGTCGCGCGCGGTTGATTGCCGCGGCGGACGGCGGCAAGGAGCCCAGCTCCAGCAATAGTTTTCTAAGCCGAGAGCGCTCCTCGAGATCCATATCCACAAATTCAAATGCCATGGCCTGAGGACGCGCGCCGCGGACGATGGCTTGAGCTTTAATCGTTCGCACTCCCAGCGCGATTTTCAAGTTGAGCAGAGACCCCGGCGCGAGGTGCCGTTCCCCGGAGCCAATGCCGCCGCCAAGATTCAGCTCTGGGACAGACAACCGGAAGTTATCCCTCAGGTTGGTGGTCGTCATCACTACATTGTGGGAGAGCTTGAGGCGCGCGTAGCGCCTTTGTCGGATTACGGATGCGTTGGCCTCTGGGTCGCTCGGCTCCAGGGCCAAGTCCTTGTGGTCGATGCCGCTGGATTCCAATTTTTGTGTGCCGACGGGCGGATCGATCAGGCACAACGCCTGGGCTGCCGCGATGCGCAATTCGCTCGGATAGGACCAGCGCCAGAGCTGCTTGGCGTCGAGAATCCGCTGCAACGAATGGCTGGCAGGCGTTGCGCGCAAACGTCCTAACGCTTCGATGCTTTTGACCCGTGCGAAACCCGGCGTCTCATCGTCGTCCACCAGACGCATCAGTTTGGCGATGCACTCAGAGCGCCCAGACATGCCCATCTCATCAATAGCCAGGGGGCGAATCATGGTGTCGAGAAAATCATAGAGCCCCACCAACAAGCGCGCCCGCTGCTCGGAGGGTACCGACGAAAGCTGCCGTACCGTGCGATCGTGAGCGGTCCTGGGCCACTGTTCCAGGCGCCCGGGCAGAAACTGCTCCACAGCGTCCGGCACCAATTGGCTGAGCAAGCCTACGACTTCGGCCGCTTCCGCAGCGGGTGCGGTCTGCAGGGTCTCGATCAGGCGATTGGCAGCATCCTCGCCCAGACTGCGGGCCATATCTCCCAGAAGCTCGCAATCGTCGCGGAATCCACAATGTCCGAACCGGCTGGTCAGGTACTGCAAGGTGGCTTGGGGCATTAACGCCAATATTTCGCTCATTCCATCGGGAAGCTGGCCACCGCGCAACGCCTCCTCCACGAACTCGGGGATGCGCTCCTCCGCTCCAATGCGCGGCCGCAAGCTTTGCGTGGCTCCAGGGCGCTGAATTTCAATGCCTTCGAGTGATGCCAGGGCTTGGTGTATGGCAGCGTAGCAGCGCTTTGCCGCAGCCTCCTGGCTCAGGCGCACGAACGTGGCGCCGACAAGCATCTGCAATTCCAGTTCGCGCTCGATGGCCAGCTGGTTGCCGGCGCGGCGAATGGCATCCATCAAAGCGCTGCCGTCGCCGCTGCCATAGAGCTCAGCCAGATCGGAGAGGCCCAGCGCGGTGGTACGCCGGGCTTCCGGCGCTTCCATGCCGATGCAGGTGGCGTATTTGAGAAGAACTTCGTTGACGGTCTTCAGTTCGCCCCGGCGCAACTGATCCTCGAGATACACGCGGATATTGCGCGGCGGCACGCACCATGCCTCATCGGAGGTCAAAACCTCTTTCTTGTTCTCCTCTGGCACCTGATCCCAGAACTCCTGATCCAGAAGCTCGGTATGCGACTGCACCGAAAGACCCGCGCTGGCCATCATTTCTTCCTGGGTTCCAAGAATCTTGCGCAGCGCTTCAATCTCGGAATTCATGCGGTCGAGAAGCTGTTTCACTGCATTGACGCGTAGTTCGCCGCGTTCATAGCTGTCCAGCGCGAATCGAATAGCCACGTGCTCCGCCAGCTTGAGCAACATGGGCTTATCCGGCGCTTCCGTGGGCGCTTGCGCCGCCAACCCCGCCAATGCCTGCTGCAAAGTGTACTGCGCGCGCACGGGCATGGCGCTGAGCCGGGATTGAAATGTCGGCATATCCATGCGGGCGTCCGGGCTCTTCCGCGACTTTCCCAGCTGGGAGAACAAACTCAATACCGAGCGTATTTCTTCCTCCGCTACCGTGTAGGTGACTGCCGAAGGATCGCCGGGCATCGACGTGCCGGGCAACGATAGCTCCGGCGATACACCGGAGGACCCGCCTGGTACGCCGGTCCTGAGCAAAGCAGAAGCAGCCTGCCATTTACCTGGCTTGGGAGTAATCTCAACCCCAGACACGCCCAGACTGAATCCCGGCAGTCCTAAGCCTCCAAGTCCTCCGACTCCCGTCCCTCCTCCGGGCCCAGATCCGGGCCCAGATCCGCTTCCAGTCCCTCCACCGGCGGTACCACCGCCACTTCCAGTGCCGCCTCCACTGCCAACCCCAACTCCGGTACCGCCGCCCGCACCTGGGCCGCCACCCAAGCCGGGTGA
>JBBSFG010000245.1:0-6232 GCA_038238965.1 Candidatus Acidiferrales bacterium
CCACACATTGCGAGCGCCACAAACAGGCTGGTCAGTTCGTCTCCGTTGTGCGGTTGAGCCAGAACTCTCGGGGTGTGCAGCACCATCACCCACAGCAGAAACATCACTCCCAACAAAGTCGCTCCGAGCCGTGCTTGTACTCCGGTGGCCATGGCAATTGCGGCGGCTATAAAACCAAGGCCCGTAAAATAAACCCAGAATAAGTGCCCGGGGATCCACGGCGGGATCAACGTAGCGATAAACGGCGCGTACATAAAATGCTGGACGCCAAAAATCACCATGGATGCCGCAAAAACATAGAGCCCCGCTTTGGCCAGGAAGCTCGTGAATTTTTCCCAAGCGGGAGTGACACGCATGCCGGCCGGAAGGCTGCCGGTAATAATCCAAGCCGCGGCTGCGAATGCCAAAGTCTCCAAAGCCCTGGTGCGATCGTTGCCATTGTGGATGACTGAGCCCAGCCGCATGGTGTGCAACAGAACGACACACAGGAAAAAGAAGATTCCCAATAACGTCGCCGCGAATCGCGCCTGAATGTTGATGGCGATGCTAACTCCGGTTACCACCAGCAATGCACCCGTCACATAAGCCAGGATCGGCCCTCCAGGAGCCCACGGCGGCACTGGCGGCAAACCGCCCATGAACCGGCCGTAAGAAATATATTGAACGCCAAACGCCACGATCGGAATTGCAAAAAATATCCGGCCCAGCTTTCCCAAGATGTTCATAAATTTTTTGCCCGCGCACCCCGCCGGCTGTGGACCCGAGAGTTATACAATATTCCGGAGGCGGCACTGAATATTTGTTGCGCGCGCCACGAGCGAGGCAGGGATAAAATGAGTACATCACAGAGCGCAAAGGCCGAAAAGTTCCTGGCCATGCATCGATCTCCCCCGATGCTGATTCTCCCCAACGCGTGGGATGCCGTGAGCGCGAGATTGTTTGTAAAGGCCGGCGCGCGAGCGATTGCCACGACTAGCGCCGGCATCGCGGCGACGCTCGGTTATCCCGACGGGCAGAAAACACCGCGCGCATCAATGCTGGAAGCGATTGCGCGGATTGCACGCGTTGTCGACGTTCCGGTTACCGCCGATATCGAAGCCGGGTATGCGGAGTCACCGGCGGATCTGAGCGACACAATTCGCGCGGTCATCGACGCAGGGGCCATCGGTTTCAATCTGGAAGACGCGACCGGCGATTCTACCCAACCGCTTTTTGAACTCGAAAAACAGCTCAAGCGCATTCGGACGGCGCGGCGCGCGGCGGAGCGTGCCGGCGTCAACGCGGTGATCAATGCCCGCACCGACGTATATCTTGCGAAAGTGGGCGAGCCATCCGAAAGATTTGCGGAGGCCGTCCAGCGGGTCAACGCCTATCGTGAAGCCGGCGCAGATTGTCTATTTATACCGGGAGTGACGGACCAGGGCACGATTACGGAACTGATCCGCGCAGTGTCGGGGCCGTTGAATGTCCTAGCCGGGCCAGGATTGCCCAACACCGGCGAACTGGAACGGATCGGTGTATCACGGCTCAGTGTCGGGTCGGCGATCATGCGCGCCACTCTGGCGACCGCACGCGATGCCGCCAATGAACTGTTGAAGAAGGGAACGTATTCCGTGTTTGTGGATCGTACTATTCCTTACGATGAGGTCAATGAACTGATGAAGTAGACAGTTCCGGACGCTGACGCGATTCTTGCCGCGTAAGAGCGCGCCTGGAGATTACTCGTAACGCAACGCGATCATGGGATCGACCCTGGAGGCGCGGCGGGCGGGGACAAAGCCGGCAATTGCGGCGACACACGCCAGCGTCAGGACAGCAAAAGCGATCGCGAAGGGGTCGGCGACGCCCAGGCCGAACAGCATGCTGCGCACGAAGTGGGTGCCGCCGATGGCGATGGGCACGCCGATAATAAATCCGAGCAGGACCAGCGTCAGCGTTTCGCGCAGCACTTGCCGCAGAATATTTCCTGGTTCGGCGCCCAGCGCCAGGCGGATACCGATATCGCGAGTGCGGCGAGCCACGGTATAGGCCATGATGCCGTACAAACCGATACTTGCTAGAACCAACGCAAGCACACCGAACGCCGCCGACAAACGCTCGATAAAGCGATCGGTTTGCAGCGACTCGTCGACCAGCCCGGACATGGTGTTGATCTCAACCGGCGGTAGAGACCCACTGGTTTCCTTCACCGCTTGGCGAATCGCCGCGCTGATGCCGGCGGGATCTGCGAAAGTCCGGACCTCATAAACCGCAGCGGTCTGATCCCAAATAGGATTGAAAAGTGGCACATATACGCGCGGCCGCGCCTTCTCTCGCAGGTCGTTGTACTTGGCGTCCGCGACTACGCCCACCACTTCCATTTCCTGGACGTTGCCCGGATACGTATCGCGAATGTGCTTCCCGATAGGATTTGCTCCCGAGAAGAATCGCCGCACAAAGGTCTGATTTACAACCGCGGCCCGAATTGTGCCTGTCGAATCCTGCCCCTCGATTTCTCTCCCAATCAAAACAGGAATTCCCAACGTGGAGAAATATTTGGGGCCGATATGATCGAATCGCGAATTCATCTCTTCGCCTTGCTTGGCCGTGTAGCCTTCGACGGACACCGGGTCTCCCGATTCCGAATGGCTGAACAAGCCATTGTGAGAGACGGTGACGCTGCTCAAGCCTGGGATTGCGGCAATTCGTTCGAGTAGTTGTTGGTACAGGTGAATCGATGCGGGAGTCTTGAATCCCCCTGCGGCGGCATCCACGCGGAACAGCAAAAGGTTTTCGCGGCGGTAGCCAAGATTCACTTTGCTCAGTTCGCTGAGGCTACGCACGGAAAGCCCTGCGGCGATCAGCAAAATGAGCGAGACCGCCACTTGCGTGACGACCAGCAATTTCCCAACGGGCAACCTCCGCGATCCAGATTCTCCCAGACCGCCCATCGCCGTGGATTTCAAAATCGGCGACATATTCATGCGCGTGACGTGCAGGGATGGAATCAAACCAAAAAGTATGGCGGTGAGTAGTGTCAGGCCCAGCGTGAAGGCCAGCATTCGCGCGTCCGGCTGCAGGCTCAACTGAATGTTTGATGATCCCGAGTCGGAAACCATGCGCAACAACAAAGCATCGCCCCATTGCGCCAGTATAATTCCGGCTGTACCGCCCAGCAGCGCGAGAAGAAGTGTTTCCGTCAGCAGCTGGCGGATCAATCGCCAACGCCCCGCGCCCATGGCCAGGCGCATGCCAAATTCTTTTTGTCGCGCCGCTCCGCGCGCAAGCAGTAGGTTGGCAACGTTCGCGCAAGCAATCAGCAGCACCAGTCCGACGAGCACCATCAACAATTTCAGCGGCTGGCCAAAATCCTCGCTAAGCGTCGAAGCGCCCCGTCCGCCCGGTTGCGGGTTGAGTCGCTGATCCAGGGCGGAGCGGCGCTCTTCGCCCGCCAACGTCCCTACATTCGATTCCAGCATGTTCTTGAAATCAACGTTGACGGCGGCCTTGGCCTGGGCGAGAGAAATTTCCGGCTTCAGCCGGCCCATCACTTGCAGCCACATGTACTGATTCACGAGGCCGGGCGAGGCCGTCAAGAAATCCTTACCGGGATAGATAGACGCCTGCATCATCATGGGCACCCAAATGTCCGGGGATTCGCCGACGGTCTCGCCAAAAAATCCGGGCGAGGCGACACCGACGATTTCAAACGAGGTGCTGTGAATCTGGATAGTCTGGCCGAGGACGGCAGGGTTGAGGCCGAAGCGTTTTTTCCAGAAGGCGTAGCTGACCACCGCGACAGGTGCAGCGCCCCTTGCGTGATCGACTTCGGATGTAAAAGTTCGCCCAGCCGCTGCCTTGATTCCCAGCGTGTCGAAGTAATCGCCGCTGACCAGTCGGACCGAAACGGTCTCTTTCGCGGGTGTTGCGCCCGTGGGAGACCATGAAATAGTGGCATCCGCGTCTGGCAAGCTGCTATCGGCGGCGAACATGTGCGAAAACACCTGGTTGTGGTCGCGCAGATATTCAAACTCCGAATAGGCCAGCATGGAACGCTCGCCCGATTGACTCCCAAAGTGCGCTCCATGTTCGTCAGGATTCGTGAGCACTACCAGTTGTTCGGGATGGGGAACTGGCAGCGAGCGGAGCAGGACGGAATCGAGTACGCTGAAAATCGCAGTGTTTGCGCCGATCCCCAGCGCCAGGGTCAGAACGGCAACCAGCGTGAAGCCGGGAGCCTTGGCCAGCATGCGCATCCCGTATCGCACGTCCTGCCAGAAATTATCCATGGAGTTTGCCTCCGCACAAAGTGCAACAGATGATGAAAGCACATGGCCAACCAAACGCCAGCGGGCGAGTGGGTTTGAAACCAAAGCACTTGCGAAGGTGAAAAACGGACTGAACCCGTGGCGCTGCCCGGTTTTGGGATTTGCGTGTCGCTAGATTGGAGCGACAGCTCGGAAAGCGAGTGGCCCGGATGGGATTCTGAAACGGTGGCGCTACGCGGCGCGGCATGTTGCGATTTTTGGCGCGATTGCATCCAACCAGTTAGAATAAGATGTTTGAGCACAGGCGGATGTAAAGCACTGTGCGGACTTGCACCGTAACACGCAGAAGACCGTCAGGAAACGGCGAACCAATACATGGAAGCAGCACAAATACTGGATAGAGTTGTCGCGCGATTTATCGGTACCAAGCACGAACGCGACGTGAAAAAGTTGCAGCCGGTCATCGCTTCGATCAACGCCCTTGAGGCGGAGATGAAGGCGCTTTCCGATGAGGATTTGAAGCTGCGCTTTGCGGAATTGAAAATTCAGGTACAGGAGCGGCTCAAAGAAGCCGATCCCGCGGAACCCACTTTTCGCGAGCTGATGCAGCAGGCATTGGAGCCCGCGATTATCCCGGCGTTTGCGCTGGTGCGCGAAGCCGGGTGGCGCTTCCTGAAGATGCGCCATTTCGACGTGCAATTGATCGGCGGCATGGTTTTGCACGAAGGCAAAATCGCGGAAATGAAAACCGGCGAAGGAAAAACGCTGGTGGCCACGCTTCCGGCGTGCCTGAATGCACTGGCCGGGCGCGGCGTGCACATCGTTACGGTGAACGACTACCTGGCGCGGCGCGACGCGGAATGGATGAGCGCCTTGTACCGGGCGCTGGGCCTTAGCGTTGGCGTTATCGTGCACGACCTGGACGATGAGCAGCGCCGCGCAGCGTACGGCGCCGACATCACATACGGCACCAACAACGAATTTGGGTTCGACTATCTGCGCGACAACATGAAGTATGACCTGGCAAATTGCGTGCAGCGCGGGCACCACTTCGCGATTGTCGACGAAGTAGACTCAATTTTGATTGACGAAGCGCGTACCCCGCTGATTATTTCCGGGCCGTCGGAAGAGTCCACCGACAAATACGCGAAGATCGACAAGATTATTCCCAAGCTGATTCAGGATATCGATTACACCATCGACGAGAAACATCGCACCGCGACGCTGACGGAAGAAGGCGTCAGCAAGACGGAGCGTCTGCTGGGTCTGGGGAATTTGTACGATCCCGCGCACATGGAATCGATCCACCACGTATACCAGGCCTTGCGCGCGCACACGCTGTACAAGAATGACGTGGACTACGTCATCAAAAATGGCGAAGTAATTATCGTAGACGAATTTACCGGTCGCCAGATGCCCGGACGCCGCTGGTCGGACGGTTTGCATCAGGCTGTGGAAGCCAAGGAAGGCGTGAAGATCGAGCGCGAAAATCAGACCCTTGCGACCATCACGTTTCAAAATTATTTTCGCATGTACAAGAAACTGGCGGGCATGACCGGAACGGCGGAAACGGAAGCGGCGGAATTCGGCAAGATTTATAACCTGGATGTGGTGGTGATTCCCACTAACCGCAATTTAATTCGCAAAGAATACCCGGACGTCGTTTACCGCACCGAAAAAGAGAAATTTACGGCCGTGGTGAACGGGATTATGCAGGAAGACGACACTTTCGCCAACGGCATAAAGCATTTTCACGAGCGTGGCCAGCCGGTACTGGTGGGAACGATCTCGATTGAGAAGTCAGAAACTATTGCCGCGATTCTGAAAGCCGCGAAAGTTCCGCATGAAGTGCTGAACGCCAAGCAGCACGAGCGCGAATCGCGCATCGTGGCGCAGGCAGGGCGTAAAGGCGCGGTAACGGTGGCCACCAACATGGCCGGCCGCGGAACGGACATCCTGCTGGGCGGGAATCCCGAGCAGATGAC
>JBBSFG010000246.1:0-6225 GCA_038238965.1 Candidatus Acidiferrales bacterium
AGGACGATCGAAGCCCCGCCAAAACTGTTGGTCTCTACAATGTCCGATCCCGCCTCGAAATAGGCGCGGTGAATATCCAGAACCACGTCAGGCCGGGTGCGAACCAGATTCTCATTGCAGCCCTCCAGCGCGGTTCCGCCAAAGTCCTCCGCGGTCAGGTCCCGTTGCTGCAGCATCGTGCCCATCGCGCCATCGAGCACGAGGATGCGCTGCGCCAGTAGCTCTCGCAGGGCCTCCGCCGATTTGGTGAAATCTCGCATGTCCTTGATGGTCCTGGGCCCCGCCCTTGCCGTTGCTGAGTATTATTTGCGATGCACGAGTTCCGGGCAGTTTCTTCATTTTACGCGGGTTTCCCGCAATCTCCGAATCTCATGCAGTAAACGTGTCTTTTCGTTATCTGAATGGCAATTCAAGCGGGGTGGCTCACTCCGGCGAACCCGTCATACCAGCAGGAAAAGCGTCGTAGCCGTTACGTAACGGTTCAACAACACTTGCCGCCAATAGCCTTGCCCCCCTGTCTGCTTTTCACTACGCTGGAAAACAGGCAAACTGTGGCTACGAAACGAGCAAGTCCTAAACTCACTGTCTGCATTCTCTCTCCTCACCCCTTGGTACTGGGTGAGTTTGAACGCATCCTCGCCAAGGGCGAATTCAAAGTCATTTCCGCTCAGTTGGAATCCACTCTCGCCCCCGATTTGCGCAGCTTCGAACCCCCGCCCGCACAGGTTTATGTCATCGACGCCCATGCCTCCAAGCCAGCAACCGGCGCACTTCTTGCGAACCTGATGGAAAGAGCCCCCGAGGCCCGGCTGATCGTCGTCGGGGAACAGCACAACGAGGGCAACAGTTTTGCGTTGCTACGCTTGGGCGTGAAAGGCCTCTTGACCTATGTCGAGGCGCGTGAACAACTTACACGTGCTCTCCCGTTAGTCGCCAGTGGCGGTTTCTGGGTGCCTCGCCAGTTGCTTTCCGGTTTCGTGGATTCCATTCTTACCGGTCAGGGCCGCCGCCTGAAGTCCGACACGGTGACCAATCTCAGCCGACGCGAGCAGGAAGTTCTCGATTCGCTGCTCGAAAATCTCTCCAATAAAGAAATCGGCAGCCGTCTGAATATCGCCGAGCGCACCGTAAAGTTCCACGTTTCCAATTTGCTCAACAAATTCGGTGTGCGCCGCCGCGCCGACCTCATTCTCCTCACCTTCCAACGCCGCCTCGCCGCCAACTAGCTCCAAAGCCCCGCTCGTTGTTGCTGCCGCACGCAATAATCATCCCATTGCTCGTCGATCTAACGAACAGGCTGGCTTGCGCCGCTGAAGACTACCGCATCGCCGAACACCCCGTGATTTGGCAGCGAAGCATACTGCTCCCACTTCGCCGGAACCTTTGCGCACTCCAGGCAGATGATCGCACAGGCCGAAGCATGCGGCTGCTGCGCGGCATACCGCGCCGTAAGGTTATGCACCCCGGAGAAAAACGCCGTGCGCCTCCGCCCGTCCGCATGAATCATCGCCAGCAGTGGATACGTTATAAAAGACTCCGGCGTGCGCTTGATTTCCGGATCGCTTAACGGCATGTACGAATCGATGCCCACGCTTGCGCAATCCGTTTTGTTCACTGCCTCCGCAGCGGCGATGTAGGAAGGTGCCAGTGTGTCCAGCCCATACGAGAAATACAGTGTGGTCCGCGGCGCATAAGCGCTTTCCCAGCGCCCAATCGGCACCAGCGACCGGAAGCGATTGATCGAGGCGTTCAGTAAGCCCCACGCTAGCAGTGCCACGCACACCGCAGTCGCCATCCTGCGTGGAACGTAACGCGCCAGCACCAGCGCGATCACCACCGCCCCCAACACAAAAAATGGCAAATGAAACCGGCTCGACCACCTCTGCCACTTCAAAATCGCGCACAAGGCCACAAACGCTGCGAAAATTGCCAGCGCGTACCACCCCAGCACCCGGTTCTCCGGCAATCTGAACTTTGCCAAAACTGTCCCTAGCGCCACCAGCAAGAGAACAAAGTGCCAGGGATCGCCCGCCAGCAGTTCCTGGAACGACATGTGGTTCACCATGAAGTGTTCGTTCCAGATCACTTGTCGCGGATCGTCTGGATCGACGCCCACGGCGCGCATGGCCGCGCGAAATCCGTGCTCGATTTTCAAATTCACGGATTCCACCGGAGTTCCGGTGTGAAACGAAACGTTGCGCAGTATATTCGCCAGCGTGCTCCGTACCCCGATGTTCTCAACCGTCAGGTGCAACTGCCCGTAATCCAGCGGCACTCCCAGCGGCGATCCGTCAAATTCATAGTTGCGAAGATACTGCGCGCCGTTGATTGCCAGGATCAGCGCCACAAACACCACGCTGCGCTTCAAGAACAGGATTCGCGAAGCGCGCGTCCCCGCCCACCAGCACGCCAGAACGAAAAACGGCAAAATAATATACGTCGTGCCCTTGGTGAATATCGCCAGTCCCGCCGCCAGCCCGATACAAACTGTGTTCAACCAGCTGGCTTCTTCGTTCCACACCAGCAAAAACGCCACGGTTGTAGCAATCCAGAACGAAGTCGAATAGGTAGTCATCGGTCCGGAAGCTTCCAAAATTCCTTCCGGGATGGTGATCGATATCACCGCCGCCAAGGCCTGCGCGCGTTTGCCCCCGCCCAACAGTTTCACGATGTACGACACCGCGATCGCGCATCCCACAAACGAAAAAAACTGGATCATGTTCGTGAATCGATCGCTGCCCCACAGTAAAATCGTGTGCATGATCGAATATTCCGCGAACGCCCCATAAATCAATTGTGTGTAGTTTGCGGTGGGAAAAAATCTGACATTGTGATTGCTGATCCACATGGCCAGCCTCGGCATGTGATACGTCATTCCATCGTCGCCGCTGGGCGGAGCAATCAGCGCGGTAATGCCCACCAGCACCACGATGATTCCCGCGGCGAACAACAGCCCCTGCGTAGTACGGTCCAGGCCCGCGGCGTCTGCATCAGCCGCGCTGCGCGGATTCCACGGCAAATCGATGGCCGGCCGCTTCCCTTTGAGGTACGCCACCAGGCCAATCACGCTGACCACCAGCCAGGAAATGGCCACCCCGCCCCGTGTCACCTGCCGGGGAACACTTAAGATTTCGGTGATCAGCACCACGCTGGTGCCGCAGAAAGTGGCCGCTGCAAGGAATGCCCTTCGCGCGCCAATCCCCTTTTTGCGCAGCGTCACAAAGAACAGCAGAAAAGCTATGACAGGCAGAACTATCATCGCGGTATGAAAAAAATTTCAATCACGGCTTAAAGGCTAAGTCTCCCGGTCCCATGGAACATATATCATAGAGAATTCTCGCAGCCGGCGCAGCCTGTTCCGGCCTGGCGTTTCTGTTTCACCGCTCCAAATCCTCTTGATAGTCATTACTCCTTTAACAAACAACCATCACCAATAGTTCGACTTCGGAATATATACAAAATAAACTGAACGGGCCCTTAAATTTATCGTCTAAAAGTGTCACTGAATCGGTCAACTCCATAATCTGGCTACGGGCTAAAGACTTCGCCTGGGCGCGCGCAAATGCCGACGACTACCGCTTCACTAAATGCCGTTACTCAATCTCTGCTAATCGAGCCTCTCGACGGCGTCGAACTCATCGATTTATCCGTTGTCCTCCCCACCTTCAACGAAGGCGCCAACATCGTCGCCGTTCTCGAGCAATTGATTGCGCGCCTCGATACCGTTCCCAATCTCACGTACGAAATTATTGTAGTCGATGACGACAGCCCCGACCGCACCTGGGAGATCTCTGCGCGCCTGGCCGAATCCCGCCCGCAGGTTCACGTCTTGCGCCGCCAGTCCGAGCGCGGCTTATCCACCGCGGTAATCCGCGGTTGGCAGATGGCGCGCGGCAGAGTCCTCGGCGTCATGGATGCGGATTTGCAGCACCCGCCGGAGGTAACCGAAAAGCTCTGGGCGGAAATGGCCCGTGGCGCGGAACTGGCCATCGCCAGCAGGCACGTCGAAGGCGGCGGCGTCAGCGACTGGAGCCTGGCGCGCCGGATTATTTCCAGGTGTGCGCAATTGATCGGCCTGGCCATTTTGCCCGAAGTAACCGCGCGAGTCAGCGACCCCATGAGCGGTTACTTCATGATCTCGCGCAACTGCATCGCCGGGCGCACCCTGAATCCCTTGGGCTACAAAATTTTGATCGAAGTGCTCGGGCGCGGAAAAGTCGGCTGGATTTCCGAAGTTCCCTATACCTTTCGCGAGCGCGTGGAAGGCTCCAGCAAGGTCACCAACAAGATTTACATGGAATATTTTCAGCACCTGCTGCGCATCCGCCTGTATTTGCTGAAGTCTTCCTCGTTCGTCCGGTTTTGCATCGTGGGTCTTAGCGGCGTCGTCATCGATATGTCCTTGCTCTATCTTCTGAGCGATCCCAGGATGCTCGGCTGGGGTTTGACGCGCAGCAAAATTCTGGCCGCTGAAGCCGCACTCATTAATAATTTCATCTGGAACGATATGTGGACGTTCGCGGCCGTATCTCGCCATCAAAATCATTTAAGCCAGCGCCTCAAGAGATTCCTTAAATTCAATGCCATCTGCGCTGTGGGCTTGGTCCTTAACGTCCTGATCTTGAATCTGGAGTTCAATGTTTTCCACATCAACCGCTACGTCGCAAATTTGGTAGCCATCGGCATCGTTACCGTGTGGAACTACATGACCAACTGGAAGCTGAACTGGCGCGTTACCGCCAAAGACTAGCGCAGCGCATGATGGCGAATTAAAAAATCCTTTCGCAATTATTGATTCAATCGTATCAGGGTGCGATTGATCTCGTACTCTTCGGGGATCGCCGCGCAAGTTCCCGGCCGCTTATAAAGGCAGATGCCGTTCCAGCATTTATCCAGAGCGAATCCCGCGGGAATCTCTTCCAGCGGTCCATCGTGAAGAATGGCGTTAATCGACGCAGAACTCTGTTTCAGGCTCTCGCTCGTGGGAAGCAACAGAATTGGCACATCACGATGTAAATACGTGTAACCGCCGGTTTCCAGCCACGAGTATCGGCTGATACCCACGCCGCATAGCGTAGCTTCGCGGCTCAATCGCTTGTACGCGATCAGGCTTCCCGAAAAGCGGGACCAGTCCTTGAACTCCATTCCCAAAAATGCCGATGACAACACGCACAACGCGATTCCCGCTATCATTACCAACCGCGGCGTCACTGGAACCTTCCGCATCGCGTTGAGCGCGTTCGCGCACTCCACAATTCCCAGCGCCGCCAGCGTGATTGCCATGGGCATCATGGGATACAGAAACCGTGCTTCCTTGTGAGCCACCAATGAGTGCGGCACTAGAATCGCAAGCGCCATCCAGCCTAAAAATGGCGAACGTCTTACACCTATAACCGCGAACAAAAGTAGCGGCCCGAGATGTTTCACCAGTTTTGGCAGGTAGTAATACCAGGCCTCTACGCCAAACGACGAACTGCGGCCCTGAAGTAGATTAACGTTGAAATACATGTAAACGGATTGGAAGGGGTGTGACCACGTGAACGCGTCCACCAATCCAAAAACCAGAATGGGCAGCAGCACTCCCGCCGTTACGATGGGAATCCTTTTTTTCCAATCCGCGCGGCAAAAATACAAAGCCGCCAGCCCCACCGCCGGTGCCAGTTGGATGCGCAAAGAAACTGCCAGCCCGCAGCACATTCCCGCGAGAAACAATCTCCTTTTCCAGTCCGGTTTCTCGGCCCACGCGCCAAGATACAGGCCCGGAAGAAGGATGTGCGCGGCCAGCGCTTCTGAGAATGTTTTCGGGCCAAAATAAACAAGCTCCCACCACGTGGCGCACCCCAGCCCTGCGATGATCGCTGCCGTGCGCCCGCTCACCTTTTCCGCCCATGCGAACCCGAACCATACCGTCGTCAAGGAAATCAGCGTCATGACTACCGCTATTCCCCACAAGTAACCCGTGGAGTCCGGGCCCATCCAGGACGTGGCGCGCATCACCAGCGCCAGAAAACCCGGAAAAACCCACGAACGAATTCCCAGCCGCCATTCCCAGGTAACCACCGAGGGCCCAAACGCCAGCCGGTGCGCGGGTTCAGTAGTCTGAAATATTTCGTCCGGTTGATAGGTGCTGGGAGAATGCATCAGCACTGCGAGGCGTAAAACAATCGCCAGAAGGAAGAAAATCAACAGCGGGTAAACAGCGTTTGTTTGAGGTTGGCCAGATGA
>JBBSFG010000247.1:0-6219 GCA_038238965.1 Candidatus Acidiferrales bacterium
CGGGGTGGAAATGGTGATGCCGGGCGACAACGTCAGCTGCGAAGTGACACTGATTACTCCTGTAGCTCTGGAAAAGGGTTTGCGTTTCGCGATTCGCGAAGGCGGGCACACGGTGGGAGCTGGAGCAGTAACGGAGATTATTGAATAATCGTTTTGGGTTATCGCTGCGCAGCAGCGGAGAAGAGATAATTTATGCGCGACATTATTACTTTGCAGTGTGGGGATTGCAAAAATCGCAATTACACCACGACCAAGAATAAGAAAAAACATACGGAACGGATGGAAACGAAGAAGTTCTGCAACACATGCCGGAAGCAGACGGCGCATAAAGAAGTGAAGTGATGACCCGGTGAGGGTCATCATCCCGAGCGATGCCAGGTTGTGTGGCGGAGTCGAGGGATGTAATGGCGGGATCTGCGGGTTGGTTTTGTTACATGGTGAGATGCAAGGACGCTTCGCTTTACGTTGGCGTCGCGAGGGATCCGAAGCACCGGGTGAAAGAGCATAACTGGGGCGTTGGAGCAAAGTTTACGGCGAGGCGGCGGCCAGTCGAACTAATTTGGTGGGAGAAATTTCCTGGCCAGAAGGCCGCTAGACAACGTGAGCGTCAGCTCAAGGGTTGGAGACGGGAAAAGAAGTTGGGGCTCCTGTCAGGATTTGGCGATCGGATTTGCCCTTAGGCCGCAAGAACCGGGCCTGAGAGCGAATAGCCAGGAAGATTTACCCTTCAGCCGCAAAAGACGCGGCTTCAGGGTGAATCGCCAGTTTCTGGCGATTCAGGGGAGTCGTCCAACGGCTAGGACTCCGGTCTCCAAAACCGGGTATGGGGGTTCGAGTCCCTCCTCCCCTGCCATGTTTTTTGTTGCGGCGAGGGGTTGCGGGTGCCGCTGGTAAATCGTAAGGGGTCGAATGGCAACTCACGCGGTGAAAGTGAAGAACGAGGAATCGCACGGCGGCAAGGGCGCCGAGTTGGGCCAGAAAGTTACCGGCTCGATCGATAACGCCAAGGAATTTCTGCACGACGTGCGCATCGAGATGCGCCAGGTGACCTGGCCAAGCCGCGAGGATGTGATTTCCACTACGGGAGTGGTAATCGCCACGGTGTTTTTCTTTGGCGTGTTTCTGTGGCTGGTGGATCTGGCGGTGCAGCGGGGCGTTTCGTACGTGTTCAAAGCGTTTGGTGTGTAAGGGGATTTCGAATACATGGGCATGCAGTGGTACATCATTCATACCTACTCGGGCTTTGAGAAGAAGGTGAAAGAAAGCCTGGAGAGCCGCGTGGAAGCTTTCACGCTGCAGGACAAGATCGGGCGCGTGCTGATCCCCATGGAAGACGTGGTGGAAGTGCGCAGCGGGAAAAAAGTAGTTTCGTCGCGGATGTCGTATCCCGGCTATGTGCTGGTGGAAATGGATCTGGACGAAAACACCTGGCACATCGTGCGATCGACGCCGCGGGTGACAGGGTTTGTGGGTTCGGCGACTTCGCCGTCTCCTTTAACCGAGGCGGAGGTGGATGGAATCATCAACCGGGTACACACCCCGCAGGACCGTCCGAAGCCGAAGGTAGTGTTCGAGCGCAATGAGCAGGTGCGCATTGTGGATGGACCGTTTGCGAATTTTAACGGCTCGGTGGAAGAGATCGATGACGACCACAGCCGATTGAAGGTGTCGGTAACGATTTTTGGGCGGTCGACGCCGGTGGAACTGGATTTTGCCAGTGTCGAAAAATTGAATTAGGTATTGGGTTTCGCCGTTCGGCCTCGATAAATCGAGGCGCTCAGGGAAAAGGTTGAAATAGAGACATGGCCAAGAAGATTCAAACGACCATCAAACTGCAACTTCCGGCTGGCAAGGCTACGCCTGCGCCTCCGGTGGGCACGGCACTTGGTCCTCACGGCTTGAACATCATGGATTTCTGCAAACAGTTCAATGCCAAGACCGCCAAGGAACCGAACGGAATGATTTTCCCGGTACTAGTGACGGTGTACACCGACCGCACCTTTACTTTTATTTTGAAGACTCCGCCGGCGTCGATTTTGCTGCTGCGCGCGGCGGGAATCGTGAAGGGCTCCGCGGAACCGAATCGCACCAAAGTCGGCAAAGTAACGAAGAAGCAAGTAGAAGAGATTGCCAAAATCAAACTGGTGGACTTGAACACCACCAATCTGGATTCCGCGGTGCGGACGGTGATGGGCACGGCAAAGAACATGGGGCTCGAAGTAGAAGCATAAACGTGGCGTAACAGCGCCTTGAAGTAAAGCAAAGTTTGAAGGGGAATGGCTGGCGATGGCAAAAAAAGCAGGCAAGCACGTGGAGAATGCGCGCAAGAAAGTGGAAGCGCGCCCGTACAAATTGAGCGATGCGGCGGAGCTTTTGAAAAACACGCATCACACGAAGTTTGATGAAACGGTGGAACTGGCCATCAACCTGGGCGTCGATCCCAAGCATTCAGATCAGGTGGTGCGCGGGACGGTGGTGCTGCCTAACGGGCTGGGCAAAGCGGTGCGCGTGCTGGTGATTGCCGGAGGTGACAAAGTTCGCGAAGCCCAGGATGCCGGAGCGGATTTTGTGGGCGGCGACGACATGGTGCAGAAAATCATGGAAGGCTGGACGGACTATGATGCGGTAATCGCCACGCCGGACATGATGCGGTCGGCCGGCAAGCTCGGTAAAGTATTGGGTCCACGCGGTTTAATGCCGAACCCCAAGACTGGCACGGTGACGTTTGACGTGGCCAAGGCCATCAAGGAAGTGAAGGCCGGCAAAGTGGAATTTCGCGTAGATAAGGCGGGGATCATTCACTGCGCCATCGGCAAAATCAAGTTTGACGCCGCGAAAATCGCGGAAAACGCGCACGCGGTGATCGACGCTGTACTGAAAGCCAAACCATCGGCATCTAAAGGTAAATACGTCAAAAAAATCACGCTTACCTCGACCATGGGTCCGGGAATTTCCGTTGACCTGGCCGAGGCGGAAGCACTGGCGACAGCGGCCTAATTGAGAGCTCGATTGCCCTCTGCGGACTCGATTGATCGGGTCCTGATAGCAACGGAGAGATTATGAAAAAGCGCAGTGAAAAACAGCAGGACCTGGACAATCTGAAAACCGAACTGGCCAAGGTGTCGACCGTGATTCTGACCACCTTTCAGGGAATCACTGTCGAGAACGACACCAAGCTGCGGCGCGCGGTGCAGGCTGCCGGCGGCCAATACAAAGTAGTGAAGAACACGCTTGCGGAGCGCGCCGGCGCGGGAACGCCGACTGAGAATTTGCTGAAGAACCTGACGGGGACGAATTCCATCGCGTATAGCGCGAACGACCCGGCGGCGCTGGCTAAAGCGCTGACCAAGATTGCCAAAGAAGTTCCGGCGTTTCAGTTCAAGGCCGGGCTGGTGGAAGGGCGCGTCATTTCTATCGCGGAAATTCAGCAACTGGCGAGTTTGCCGTCGAAGGAAGACCTGATCAGCAAGGTGATGTACCTGTTGAATGCGCCGGCGCAGCGGATTGCCATGGCGCTGAACGCGCTGCCGCGCAACCTGGCGATAACCGTCAGCGAAGCGATCAAGGCCAACAAGTTTGCGTCCGGCGGGGCAAGCGCGCCGGCAAGTGACGCGGGATCCGGCGAAAAATCTTCTGAAGCGGCGCCGGAAGCGGTGCCCGCGGCAAGTGCCGAAGCCAGTCCCGATAAGGCCGAATAAATTTTATTTTAGATTTGAGAGGAGAAGAAAGAATCATGGCGAAAGTTGACTCGATCCTGGAAGAAATCAAGGGCCTGACGCTTCTTGAAGCGTCGGACCTGGTGAAGAAAATGGAAGAAGCCTTCGGCGTTTCTGCCGCGGCTGCGGCTCCTGTAGCTGCGGCTGGCGGAGCAGCGGCCGGTGCGGCTCCCGCGGAAGAGAAGACCGAATTCACCGTGGTGCTGACCGACGTGGGCGGCAACAAGATCAATGTCATTAAGGCGGTTCGCGAAGTGACGAGCCTGGGCTTGAAAGAAGCCAAGGACCTGGTGGATGGCGCGCCCAAGACGGTGAAAGAGGGCGTGAACAAGGACGAAGCCGCGACCATCAAGAAGAAGTTTGAAGACGCGGGCGCTAAGGTCGAAATTAAATAATTGCCAGGCTGCGGCGCTGTTGCGCACGCACGGCATTTTTCGGAACCAGCCGCTCCTGTCCGAGCTCGCTCGGCGGTCAGGCAGGATTCAGGAACGATATTGGCTTTCGGCGCGGCTCTTCGGGCGATGAGCCGCACCAGAGGAATTCAACTACGCAAGTCGAGGCCGGTAACTCCAGCAGTGTCTACGGCTCTTTTGATGCCGTCGGCGGTTGTGTGCGCGTTCGCTTTGGGCAGGCGGCGCAGCATTCTGCAGCTGGTTTTTCCGGATCCTTCACCTCGAACGATTCATTCGAAAGCACGGCAGCGCGCCAGCCGTCTTTCCGTTTACTCCAGGCTGCCCAAAAAGGGATGAGGTAATTACGCATGCCGAATAGCAATCAACATATCCGGGAACGCCAGCGGCTGGACTTCGCGAAGATTCAGGGATCGATCCAGATTCCGAATTTGATCGAAGTGCAGATGAAGTCCTATCAGCGATTTCTGCAGATGGACCTGCTGCCGAGCGAGCGCGACGATGGCGGCTTGCAGTCCGTTTTTACGTCGGTATTTCCGATCAGGGATTTCCGCGAAATGTCGCAACTGGAGTTCGTGGACTACGCGATCGGGAATTGGGAGTGCAAGTGCGGGAACCTGAAGGGGCTGCATCACCTGCGGGCCACGTGCCGACATTGCGGCGCGTCGGTGGTGACCAACCCTTATCAGACCGGCGACGTGATCTGCCACAAGTGCGGCACGTTCAATAAAAATACTCCGACGTTCTGCAACAAGTGCGGCGATCCAGTGGCCATGCAGCTCAAGTATGACGTGAATGAGTGCCAGGAACGCGGGATGACCTATTCCGCGCCGCTGAAAGTCACCATTCGACTGACCATTTACGACAAGGATCCCGACACGGGCGCGAAGACCATTCGCGACATCAAGGAACAGGAAGTTTTCTACGGCGACATTCCGCTGATGACGGAGAACGGTACGTTCATCATCAATGGGACCGAGCGCGTCATTGTCAGCCAGTTGCACCGCTCACCAGGCGTGTTTTTTGAGAGCGCTAACAACCGCACGTATTTCCTGGGGAAGATTATTCCGTACCGCGGGTCGTGGGTGGAATTCGAATACGACACGAAAAATATTCTGTACGTGCGCATCGACCGCAAGCGCAAGTTCCTGGGCTCGATTTTCCTGCGCGCGCTGGGAATGAAGTCCAATGAGGATATTCTGCGGACTTTTTACCAGGTGGAGCGTATTTCGCTGCGCGACAAGGAACTGTTCTGGAACGTTTCGCCGGGAATCGTGGACCGCAAGCTGGCGTACGAAATCCGCAACCCGAAGACCGAGGATGTGATCGTCGGAGCGCACAAGCGCATTACCGACAATTTGTTCAAGGAACTGATCAAGGCCAAGGTATCGCAGATTCGCGCCGCGCTGGCGGACCTGGAAGGCGCGTACAGCGTCGCCGATATCGTCAACCGGCAGACCGGTGAAGTTTTGCTGGAAGCCAACAAGCCGCTGACCGCCGATTTGTGGCAGGCGTTTGCGGAAGCCGGCATCACGGAAGCGGACGTTTTCTTCCCGGAGCGCGACGACATCGGGCTGGTTCTTTCACGCACGCTGGACAAGGATTCCATTCGCTCGTCGAAGGAAGCGCTGATTGAGATTTACCGCAAGCTGCGCCCGGGCGATCCCCCGACGCTCGAAACGGCGACGAATCTTTTCCGCGGAATGTTTTTCGATCCGCGTAAATACGATTTCAGCCGCGTAGGCCGCCTGAAGTTCAACATCAAGATGGGGCTGGATACGCCGCTGGACAATCGCACGCTGGACACGCCGGACTTTGTGTCGGCCATCAAGTATCTGTTCAAGCTGCGCAAGAACATCGGCGTGGTGGATGACATCGACCATCTCGGCAACCGCCGCGTGCGCGCGGTCGGCGAGCTGCTCGAAAATCAATTCCGCATCGGCTTGGTGCGCATGGAACGCGCTATCAAGGAAAAGATGAGCGTGTACCAGGAAATGTCCACGGCGATGCCGCACGACCTGGTGAACGCCAAGCCGGTTATGGCTGCGATCCGCGAATTTTTCGGTTCGTCGCAGCTCAGCCAATTCATGGAC
>JBBSFG010000248.1:0-6133 GCA_038238965.1 Candidatus Acidiferrales bacterium
TGGGTTCGACTCCCACACGCCTCCGCCACAGTTGTTTGCGCCGGCCGATCCTGCCAAGTGCAAAGCTACAAAACGAGGCGTCGAATTGGGCGCCGCTGCGGTGCGATGGGTTAGGTTTTGATGAGGGCGGATGGAGGGTTGGCGCGGCGGGTGATTTTATGGGCCAGCCAGAGTAGCCCGGCTACGATGAGTACGTTCAGGGCGGCTTTGAACAGCAGGTCCGCGCGGGACCACGACGCGCTGCCGAGAAATCCGGCGATCATGCAGACCAAGGTGGCGCAGGCGACGGTTGCCCAGCGGTGAATGTCGCTCCAGCCTGGAGCGCGCGAAAACCAGCGAGCGATTAAATACGCCAAGATGGCCCAGACGGCTGCGGAGAGTACGGGAATCCAGAGCGGAATGGCGCGATGAGGTGAAAAGATCAGTCCCATCAGGGCATACCACGGGAACCCGAAGATAAGGGTGACGATACCAACGATCCAAGGCGGTGCTGCGGACTGAGGCGCTTGCGAAGTTGCTGCAGCGGACGATCGCGGAGTCGCGGAATCCTGACTGGTAAGGGGCACGCTGACGGCGACGGGCGGGTCGACATTTGGCGGGTCGACATGGCGCAGCGCGTAGGCGGCTAGAGTCAAAATAGCAATCATCAGGACACCTGCAAGCAGGGTTAGCAACGGCGGGTGATAGGCCGGAACGTGAAGAACCTTTTCACGCGCGATCTTGATCCAGAGAAACCAGGCGATGAACGAACCTACAAGAAAAACGATGCAGGTGGTCACGATGCCGGTTTTTTTCAGCCACGGCTGCCGACGCCGGGCCGGAAAGATCAGTTCGGTGAGATGCACCGGAACCAGGACGACCAGCACGCTTTCGAAACCCAACATGAAGATAAAATAGATGAGGTTTACGCCCCACACGCGGCCAAACGCGGGCGCAGCAACCCAGGGAAGAGGAGCGAGAGATGTTTGCTGGATGAGAAATTCTTCGGCGATAGACAGGCACAGACCGAGCAGCAGCATGCTGGTCCACCCAGCCTGCCAGCGGCGAATGAGTTCGCGAATGATCAGGGCGCCGCAACCCCACACCATCATTTCGGGGATCAAGACGAAGATAAAACTCAAGCGGGTGGCGCCGCTGGAGACTTCGGCGATTCCCGGAGCCAGCACGATCAGCGTGAAGACCGGCACCAGACGCCGCCAAGTGGAGATATCCGACAAATTGTCTGTGTGAGGCTGTGCTATATCGCTCATGATTTTGCATCCTTTTTCAGGGGGCCAGTTTTTGCGCGAGGCTTTTTTTGCGCGGCGCGAATTTGTTTGAAGATTTGCTCGAGATTCCAGGTGAGATGGCCGGAACGCAACTGCGCTGCGATAGTGCGCACCCACTGCAGTTCAGCTTTGCGCATCGCCAGGAGATATTCACTTTCCAGCAAATGAATGCGATCTACGTGCAGGCCGGCGGCGAGCAATCCCGTTTCGATAGTGCGAATTTCATTTTCGAGGTGGCCGATGCGGTCTTGCAGTTGTGTGGTTGCGGCCTGCGGGGACAGGTAAACGATAAAGCTCATGGAAGCCAGAAACTCGGACGGCTCACGTTGCGGAACGCCGATCATGTGGCGCAGGGAAGCAAGAAGTTGCCGCCGGCCCGCGGGGAGAATGCGGTAGGTGGTGCGCTCGGGGCGGCGGCCGTCGCGGGCGCTGGATATGGCCTTGATCAAATTGCCGCGCAGCAGACGGTTAATGGCGTGGTAGAGGGAACCGCGTTTGAGCACGAGGATTTCGTCCTTGTGGCGCTCGTGAAGGAGCGACTGCATCTGGTAGGGATGCATGGGTTTTTCCCGGAGGAGGGCGAGGAGGGCGATTTCCCAGATACCAAGGTCGATGGGCATAAATAGCTCATTTGAACTATATCTCATGAGCTATCGGGCTTACAAGTGGCGACACTTCCATGCAAGACGGCTCCCCTGTTCCGTTTTGGAGTTGGAGTTCCAAATTGCGGGCAGCCGTTTGTCGCACAACTGCGCACCCGCCGGAGATCCGGCAAATGGGGCGGGGATCCAACTGGAAAGCCGGGATTCAAGAGCAGTCGAGGGCGCTTCATTACAAGAATCTAACCAGGGATGTTCGGCGTTCGGCGCAGCGCGTGCAGTTGTTTTTCAGTTGGCGGAGCAAGGCGTTATGAGCAGCGCCGCAGAAATAGGGGCAACGGCAGGCAGGGCAGCGACGGACACGATGATTCCAGAGAAAGAGAGGTGGCGCCGGTGCTAGAAGGAAAAATGTCCACGGCTGACATGATTTCGGCTTTGCTGGTGGCATCCGGAAAGGGAAGCGACCTGATTCTGTCGCCCGGGCACCAGCCGCACGTGAAGTTACACGGGAAAATCGTGCTTGTGAGAGTACCGGGCATCGATACATTTTCCGCGGAAGATATCCGGCGAGTGGCTATGGATATCATCGGAACGAACCAATTTGCGCTACAGAAATTGAAGGAAGAGGGATCGTGCGACGTTTCGTACAGCATTCCCGCGGTTGCGAGGCTGCGCGTGAATGTGTTTACGCAGCGCGGAACCACCGCCATTGTGATGAGAATGGTGCCGACGGAGATACCGACGCTTCGTTCGATGGATTTGCCGACACAATTCCGGGAGATCGCGGAGTTGAGAAACGGTGTGGTGCTGGTGACAGGAGCGACCGGCTCGGGCAAGTCATCTTCGCTGGCGGCGCTGCTGGACCACATCAACACCGAGAAGGCGTATCACATTTTGACGATTGAAGACCCGGTGGAGTTTGCGCACAAGCACAAGAAATCGATCATTCATCAACGCGAGCTGCACGCGGATACGCCGCGCTTCGACACGGCGTTGCGGGCCGCGCTGCGCCAGTCTCCGGATGTGATTCTGGTGGGGGAGATGCGCGACAAAGAGACAATCGAAATTGCGCTGGAGGCGGCAGAGACCGGGCACCTGGTCTTTTCGACCATGCACACTGTAGACGCGTCTTCGACGATGGAGCGGATGGTGGGGGTCTTCAACGGAAGCCAGCAGCAAGCGATTCGCAGCCGCTTCGCAAAATCGTTTCGTTACATTATTTCGCAGCGGCTGGTTCCGAAGAAGGACAATAAGGGGCGGGTAGCAATTTTCGAAATCCTGAAGTCCACGCTGCGAACGCAGGAATACGTGGTGAAAGGCGATTCGGACGGGAAAACACTGATCGATGCGATGCGCGATGGCTCGACGGAAGGGATGCAGCATTTCGACGGGGAACTGGAAAAGTTGTTACGCGCCGGGACGATCGATATGGAAACGTGTATGAGTTTTGCGACGAATCCGGGAAATCTCAGCATGCAGGTAACCGATCTCCTGGATCCGGTGGAGGCTCAAGTCGCGGAGATCGCGGTGGAGCAGGGCGAATCTGAAGTGGAGCGGACCTCGGCGAAGTAGGCTGGGCCCCGCGGGAATTTTTTGAAAGGAAAGCGCGATAAAGATCAGTGGCGGGCTGGTTCCGGGCCCGGGGCCATGCAATTGCTGCCGCCGGACGAGCGGCACTGATCGTAGGCGCTCTTGCCCATGTTCCACATGGTTTCGGCTTCACTTCTGTCGACGTCATTGCGCAGGCCGGTGAGCCAGCGATTTCGCTGAGCGGAATTGACGAAAGCGATTCCGGTAGGATCATTGGCACCGAGGCCGAACCTGAGCTTTCCCGCGATGACCAGGTTGTGTTCGGCATCGTTGCGAAAGCCGATGTTGTTGGTGGGGTCGCGGAGCCAGCGGGCAAAGTAATCGCCCTGGCTCATGCCCTGCGCGCCAGCTTTTTTGAACCAATAAATGGCGTTCTGACGATTCTGCGGGACGCCGATTCCGAATTCGTAGCAGCGGCCAAGGCCGAACTCGCCTTTCATCCATCCCTGCGAAGCGCTCTGCTGATACCACTGCGCGGCGACGGGCCAATTTTCGGGCACGCCGTCGCCTTCTTCATAATAGCCGGCGACTTCGGATTGCGCGCCGGGTTCGCCGGCCTTGGCGGCACGGAGATACCAGGCGAAAGCTTCTTTTTTATCGCGCGGGACGCCGTCGCCGGCTTCATAAAGCATGGCGAGGCGGAGTTGCGCGATGGGATTTCCGGCTTTCGCCGAGCCGATCAGCACTTTGGCGGCAGCGGCGTGATCGCCGGCTTTAAAGTGTTGGCCGGCCTGCTCAAACAAATCCCACCCCTGGCAGCTGGCGGCAATAGTTCATGGTCGCCGGCGACGGACCGATTTTTTGGGGAGGGGCCTGGCCTGGGACGGTGCCGATACAATGGAGCAACGTGGAATTTGGCGAAACCGAAATGCGGTTGCCGGCTTGCGGAGTGGCCGCGGCCGGTTGAGAACCGCCGCCGCAACCGAGGGCGGCGATGGCAAGCGGAAACAGGATGAGGAGACTTTTCATGAGGCGCTCCCTATGACGAGGTAAAAAGCGCAGCGACACGATGCAACAGGAGGCTGTTTTTCGTCAAGAGCAGATGGGGGGCGAGGTGGCTGGGACAGCAGGAAACGCCGAAGGATTAATGACGATTGGCATGTGAAATCAGCCAAGATATATGTGGACCAAGCGCGCGAGAAATCCTTCCAAAGAAGGTGTTAAATGAATGAAACGTTTTTGGGGAACGCCGGCGTCTAACTGATACGGATGTGCCTGTGAAGCGTAGCGATGAAGAAGGGTGTATGAGCGGACGAGCGATGAGGATTTCGAAGGAATACCAGGCAAATGAAAATGAGAGATACGCCATGCCCCGACAGCGGTATGCGGCGGCATTGTTTTTGAGCGCAACATTATTCATGTGCTCGTTCCTGTCCTCGATTTGCGCAGTGAGGGTTGGGGCGCAAGAGCCTGCGGCGCCTGCAGCTGCAACTAAGGCTGCCGCTCCGGTGGGAACTATCAAATCGATTTCGGGGAATAGTCTGGTATTGACCAGCGATGCGGGCGCCGAGGTGCGAGTTGATGTTCGGGAATCCACAAAAATCGTGCGCATCGCTCCCGGACAAAAAGATTTGAAGGACGCGCAACCGATTGCTTTAGCGGATTTGCAGGTCGGAGACCGGATCCTGGTGCGGGGAAAAACCGGGGAGGATGGCAAGACGTTCGCGGCGACTTCGATTATTGCGATGAAGAAGGGTGATATCGCGGAGAAACAGAGCCACGAGCGCGAGGAGTGGCAAAAATCGGGCATCGGCGGATTGGTGAATAGCGTGGACGCACCCGGCGGCGTGATCAGCGTGACCGTGCCGTCATTGCGAGAAAAAAAGACGGTGGCGGTCCATGTTTCAGCGCACACGATTCTGCGGCGGTACGCCCCGGGCTCGGTAAAGTTTGACGATGCAAAACCTGCGCCGCTGGAGCAAATCCGGCCGGGCGACCAGGTGCGAGCGCGCGGCGAGAAAAGCGCGGACGGAAGTGAGCTTAGCGCCACGGAAGTGGTGTCAGGGAGCTTTCGAAATGTGTCTGGAACGATTGCATCGATGGACAGCGCGCAGGGCACGATTGCAGTGCACGACCTGGCCACCAAGAAAATGGTGACGGTGAAAATTACTTCGGAATCGCAACTGCGGAAGCTACCTGCGCCGATAGCGCAACGAATTGCGCAACGATTGAACGGCACGCAGTCGCCAGAGAATGCCGAACAACCGGCCGGCCGAGGCCCGGGAGCGGTTGCGCCGACCGCCAAAGAGCCCATTTCGCCGGCTCAGGGACCAGCAGCGGCTGATGGCGCAACCGCCGAAAACACGCGCACGCGCGAGGGCGGGCGAAGTAGAGGCATGGGAGCGGCCGGGGCGAGCGGCGCCATGGACTTGCAGCAAATGATCAGCCGTATGCCAGCGGCGACGATTTCAGATTTGCAGAAAGGCGATGCGGTAATGCTGGTGGGCACGGAAGGAAACACCAGAGAAGTCTCGGCCATCACACTGCTCGCTGGCGTGGAGCCGATTCTGCAAGGATCGCCGAATGGCGGAGCGTCGTCGATACTTTCACCGTGGAGCCTGAGTGGAGCGCCGGGCGGTGAAGGGGGCACGCCGTAATACGCCTGGGCAAGGTGTCGCGGCGCCGGTTCAAAATAATTTCGGAGAATGGATGAGATTTCGGAAGGCATACCTAACA
>JBBSFG010000249.1:0-6080 GCA_038238965.1 Candidatus Acidiferrales bacterium
CAGCAGGGTAGAGTTGAAGTGATGGTTTAGATGTCGGCGCGTCGACATTTTTTTGCGCGGAACACTCACTTACCCGCGCCTTGTTGAGGACGCTCTGCCTCCTTCTTCAAACGTGCTAGAGCCTCCGCTACGCCGTCGTGTCATTGTCGGCTCGCGAAGTGTTCGAGACCCAGGCCCACGATCGTGAAGTCTCAATTAAAGCTTACCTGGCAATGCTGATTATCCAGATTCCAACACGCTATGTGGTTGTGCACGGTAACGCCGAACGGTAACTGCGTGGTGAGATCCAAGGCCCGTTTGTCGGGGTCGATGCTCGCAACGGTAATCTGCACGTTCCAATTTTTGCCGAGCGCTCTGGTTAGCGCCGAGATTCGCTGCCCCGGTTTAGCCAGGCCCCGGGGCTCTATGGATTGCGTTTCCGCATCCCACCACAACCCGTAATTTCGGGGATCGGCGAGGAGTTGCCAGACCTACTCGACGGGGGCTTCCATGGTGGCGATGGGACAAATTTTTATGCTGATCGGTATCTGACCTTTATAACGTGTTGTTGAATTGGGGCGAGCGTCCGAGCCCAGCCTCGAAAATGATCGAGGCTGAAAACTTCGAGACAAGAATTCAAGTGCTGGTTGAATTGTCGGCGTGTCGACATTTTTTCTTGGGACCCGTCAATCTATAGTTAAAGTATTACTTTAAGTATTGATTTGAGGAATTTCCACGGGCGAAAGACGAGGGGCCCGGCGAGGATCAGGTGGGGATTTTGAAGAAGAAGTAGAGGCCGAGGAAGAAGAAGATGAGGTCGGGGGACCAGGCGGCGAGAAATGGGGGAAGTTGGCCGACGCCGCCCATGGCTTCCATGAGGCGGGCGATGCTCCAGTAGCCGATGCCAATGGCCACGCCGATGGTGACGCCACCGAGGGCTCCGCGGGCGCCGACAAGGAAAGCGAAGGGGATGGCGAGGAGCATGCTTACGGGGGCGATGAGCGGGTAGGCGATTTTGACGTGCCACTGGACGGTGAGGTTAGCGACGTCGAATCCGGCGCGGCGCAGTCCTTCAATGTAGCGGCTGAGCTCAGCCCAGTTCATCTGAAAGGCCTGGCGGACTTCACGATTGAAATAGGAGGGGGGCTCGGTGAGTTCGGGGAAAGACTGCACGTTGAACTGATCGAAGCGGGTGATGGCGCCGCCGGAAAAATCGCGCACCCAGCCGGATTCGAGCAGCCAGATTTTTTGCGAATCGGACCAGTGAGCGCGGCTGGCGAAAATGCGCCGGCGGACGTTGAAACTGGCGGGATCGATTTCAACCACGCTGAGGCCGCCAAAAACATTCTGCGCCGGGCTGAACAGGTCGTAATTGTAGACCTTGGAATTTTCACCGAAAATCCAGCGCTGCGGATGGGTGTAGGTCTGCGGAGGGCGGCCCTTGATCTGGTTGCGAAGCGCGTCCTGGCGCTGGTTGGCGTAGGGGAGATAGGTTTCGTCGACGATGAGCATGGCTCCGGCAAGAAGCATGCCGGCTACGAGGAGCGGAACAATCAAGCGGTGCAGGCTGATGCCGCTGGCCTTGATGGCCACGATTTCGTTATTTTTGCTCATGATGCCGAGCGTGACGAGGACGGAAACGAGCGCGCCGAGAGGCGCGAGGTTGTATATGAGGTAAGGAGTGAGGTAACGGAAATAATTGATGACGGTGAGAAAGGCGACACGGTGGCGCGCGATGTCGTCGAGCAGCTCGAAGAAAGTGAAGGTTTCAAAGAGAAAAACGAAAATGGCCATGATCAGCAGGAAATACATGGAGAAGCGACGCAGGATATAGATGTCCAACAGACGCGGAATGCTGCCGCCCTCAGTGGATGAAGACTGAGACGAGGAGCCACCGTTTTGGCGGGCGGCGCCGTTGGCGGCGCGAGCCGCAGCTTTGCGAGCACGAATCTTGCGGCGAGCCAGGCGCAGGCGGGTTTTGAGAAACCCCGCAGGACTAAGCCAGCGGCCTTCACCGCGGAATTGTTCCATGCGGGGAAGCAAGGCGATGCCGAAGGCGGCGAGAGCCAGGTTGGCAAACCATATTCCGAAGAAGGGCGGAACGAGGCCCTGGCGCGCGAGACCCGCGCCGGTAACAACGAGCAGATAGTATCCAGCGATCATCGCGACAGCAATCAGCGTGCCAGCGGCGCGGCCACCGCGACGAGGCTGAGCGCCAAGAGGAACAGCGACGAGAGCGAACACCAGGCAGGCAAAAGGGAAAGCGAAGCGGCGATAAAGCTCGACTCGAGCTTCGAGCCAGGCGGGACCATGGTCGGAAACGAGGCTGGCGAGGGAGCGTTCGGGATTGCTGAGCTGGCGCTGCCTGGCGGGCAGCAGATTGTTTACTTCAATGGGCCAATCGCTTTCGCCGAAGGCGGTGACGGAATAGCGGTCGGGGCGGCCGCGATAGAATTCGTGAGTGGAGCCGCCCTGGAGGTGTAGCTCAAGCTTGCCTTGGCCGGGCTCGGGAATTACAATCGCCCGCTCTGCCAAGGTGAGCCGCGAACCGCCTTCCCCGCCGGTGTCCGCGAGAAAGACACCGTGCCATTGTGTTCCGCTGGCGGCGACGTCTGAGACATACAGTATGAGTTGAGGAAATCGCTCGTCAAAAACGCGAGGTTGCACCTGGAAGGAGATCTGGGAAGCGATTAGATTGACTTCGATGCCGCGGAAGGTGCGGAGGGCGAGCGGGGAGAGCCAGAGGGTCATCGCGAGAGTAACGGCGAGTCCGGAGACGGCCAGCACGCCGACGGGGAGAAGGATGCGTCGGCGGCCGATGCCGAGAGCGGTGAGAGCGATGATTTCGCTGTCGGCGGCCATGCGGCCGAGACCGAGAAGGACGCCGATCAGTACGGCCATGGGGATGGTGAAAGTAAAGACGGCCGGGAAGATGCAGAGGAATAGTTTAAGGATCTGGGCGCCGGAGCCGGTGTGGCGGACGAACAGCTCCATGAGGCGGATGAGTTGGGGAATGAAGAAAACAAAAGTGAAGACGACGAGTCCGAGGAAGGCGTGGCGGAAAACTTCGCGGACGATGTAACGGTCCAATATGCGCATGATGCGAACGGTGAGTGTAGCACGCGGAAGTGAGACAGGAGTGAGCAGGTGATGAAGCGAGTGAACCTGGCGGTGCTGTGGCACATGCACCAGCCGCAATACCGGGATCCGGAGACGGGGCGGTACGTGCTGCCGTGGACGCGGTTGCACGCGACGAAAGATTATTTTGGGATGGTGAAAGTGCTGGAGGAATTTCCGGGATTTCACGCGACCCTTAACGTGGTGCCGGCGCTGGGAATGCAACTGGAAGAATACGCGAGCGGAAAGTTTAACGAGCCGTGGTTCACGCTGGCGTTTAAAGATGCGGAGGCACTGACGCGGGAAGATAAATCGGAGATCCTGGCGCGGGCGTTTCAGGTGAATCACGAGCGGCTGATGTCGCGGTGGCCCCGGTTCGTGGAGTTGTTTGAGTGGTCGCGTCCGGCGGATGGGGCGCAGGCGCAGGTGACATTTACGGCGCGGGACTGGCGGGATCTGCAGGTGCTGTCGCAACTGGCGTGGATGGAAGAGTCGTGGTTGGAGAAGGATGAAGTGGTGAGCAGGCTGGCGTCGAAGGGAAGAGATTTTTCGGAAAGCGATAAAGATGAGTTGCGGGCCAAAGAAATCGAGCTGATCGGACTGGTGCTGCCTGCTTATCGCGAAGCGGCCGAGCGGGGACAGGTGGAGTTGAGCACGACGCCGTTTTATCACCCGATCCTGCCGCTGGTGTGCGATTCGGATATTGCGAGGGTGGCGAATCCGTCGACGCCGTTGCCGAGGCGGGCTTATCGAAGACCGGAGGATGCACGCGAGCAATTACGGCGCGCGCGGGAATATCACGAGCGAGTTTTTGGGATGAAGCCGGCGGGGATGTGGCCTTCGGAAGGATCGGTTTCGGACCAAACACTGGCGATTGCCGAGGAAGAGGGGTTTCGGTGGTTCGGCACGGATGAAGGAGTGCTGGGACGAACTTTGAATGTGGGATTTTTTCGCGATGCCACGGGGATTCCGGCGAACGCGGAACGCTTGTATAAACCGTGGCGGGTGCAAACGCCGGGCGGAGGAATAACGGGATTATTCCGCGATCACCATTTGTCGGATTTGATCGGATTTGTGTACAGCAGAATGGATTCGAAAGCGGCGGCGGCGGACCTGCACGAGCGCTTGCGATATTTAGGGGAGCGGGTGGAAAGCGCGCATCCATTGACGATTTCGCTTTTTCTGGACGGCGAAAACGCCTGGGAGTATTACCCGGGAAATGGGCGGGAATTCTTGCGGGAATTTTACGGGCGGATTGCGAGCGATCAGGACTTTCGCGCGTTGACGGCGTCGGAAGCGATCGCGGAGGCGGGAGAGGTGGGCGCGACGGCGGGAATTTTTCCGGCTTCGTGGATCAACGCGAATTTCGATGTGTGGATTGGAAGCGGCGAGGACGTGGCGGCGTGGGAATTGTTGTGGGATGCGCGGGAAGTGTACGCGCGCGAGGCGGACGCCGGGCAGGCGGGACGCGCGGATGGTCCTGCTCGAGCCGGACTGACGGCCGCGTATGAATCGCTGCTGGCGGCGGAGGGCAGCGACTGGTGCTGGTGGTTTGGCCCGGAGCACAGCACGGCGAATGATGCGGAGTTCGACGCACTGTTTCGCAAACATTTGTCGGGAGTTTATCTGGCGCTGGGGCGCGTGCCTCCGGAAGAGTTGGCGAAACCCATCAAGCGGAAGCCGGAGCATGCGCTGCAACTGGCGCCCACGGGATTTTTGAACGTGAAGGTGGATGGGCGAGACAGCTCGTATTTTGAGTGGCTGGGCGCGGGATTGTATGCGCCGGAGCGGCGGGGCGGATCGATGCACGGGCGGGTTTTTTATTTGCATGAATTGCGATATGGATTTGAGGAGGAGCGGTTTTGCGTGCGCGTGGATTTGTTTCCGGAAGTGCTCTCGGAACTGGAGGATCCGGAATTTCGGATAACGATCGGCGGCGCGGAGGAAGTGACCGTGGTGGTGAAGGTCGAGCGCGGGCGATTGAAGGAGTTTGCGGTGGAGAACAAGAAAGTTTGCCTGCTGAATCCGAGTGAACTTGCGGAAGTGGGGTTTGAGAGAATTCTGGAAATTGGTTTAAATCGGGAGGCGCTGGATATTTTGGGGCGGACGAGTTTGCGATTGGGAGTGGCGTTGTGGCATGGAGGGTTGCCGGTGGATGTGTTGCCGGCGTCGGGGTATTTGGAGGTGGCGCTGGGAGAAGAGTATGGGGCCTGGGCGGTGGGAGAGGTTGAGGCGGATTTGGAGAGGTAGATGGCGGTTTGTACTCTGATGGACGTGAATACACGTTTCGGAGCGAGCGGTTGCGATTGAAGTGATTTCACGTTACAAGACCCACCCTCCCGAAACCGTAGGAGGGGGCACCCTCCGAGGACATCTCTCTTGCTGGTAATTAAGGTGGTGATGCGGATGCGGCGATACATTCTGAAGAATAACCTAGAAAAGTTTGACGGCGAGGTCGGTGGGTTGGGGACCGACGGGGATCATGGTGACGAGGAAGTTGGTGCGGACGCGGATGACGGCGATGTCGCCGGAGCCCTGGTCGACGGCGAGGAGAAGATTTTCGTGGGGATCGAAGCGTAGAGCTGACGGGGATTGGCCAGCGGGGACCGGGAAGCCTTTGCCGGGTTCGCGGTCGAGGCGGCGATTCTGGATGTCGACGGGGATGATGCGGTTGGCGGAAGAGTCGGAGACATACATGAGATTGGCATCGGCGCTGAGAACGGCGCGCGTGGGAGCAGAACCGAGAACCATATAGTCGCGGACTTCGTGCGAAGCGGTGTTGATGACCTGCAGGCCGTGGGATTCGGGAGAGATGAGATAGAGTTCGCCGCCGTCGGGCTTGAGGAGCATTTGCGTGGGGCGGCCGGCGAGTTCGAGATGGGTGAGAAGAACGCCGCGGCGTAGATCAACGACGGAGATGCGGGGTTCGCTGGAGCTGCGGACGAACGCGACGGAATTGTCGGGCAGGATAGCGATGTCTTCGG
>JBBSFG010000250.1:0-6068 GCA_038238965.1 Candidatus Acidiferrales bacterium
GATTCCCCGCCCCGTAATCGATCAGCGTAACCTTCACAACAATCCTTTGGTGCTCGGCAGCACGCCGCGCAGACGTTTGTCGCGCGCCACGGCAAATCGCAACGCCCGTGCAAACGCTTTGAACATTGCTTCCACCTGGTGGTGCGAAGAACGCCCATAAAGCGCGCGAAGATGTACATTGGCGCGCGCGGCCTGCACAAAGCCCTGAAAAAAATCTTCCACCAGTTCGCTCTGCAAATCGCCAACGCGCGCGGCGGCAATTTTCGCGTCCACCACGCAATAGGGCCGCCCGCCCAAATCAATCGCTGCCACCGCCAGCGATTCGTCCATGGGCATCACAAAATACCCGGCGCGCAGAATACCCCGCTTGTTTCCCACCGCCTTCAGAACCGCCTCTCCGATCGCGATTCCCACGTCTTCGACGGTGTGATGCTGATCCACGTCGAGGTCTCCCCGCGCCGTGATCTGCAGATCGAAGCCGCCGTGCCGCGCCACCAGCTCCAGCATGTGATCGAAAAACCTGATCCCCGTCGTGATGCGCGACTTCCCATGGCCGTCCAGATTCAGTTGCAGCCGAATGTCGGTTTCATTTGTCTGGCGATGAATCACCGCTCGACGAGCCATCTTCATCGGCCACCGCGCCGCGAACTTCGCGCCATGTGCGGTTCAACAACCTCGATAACCCGCTTCATTTCGGCCTCGGTGCCAATCGTGATGCGCACAAAACCCGGCCCAATCTCCCTGGTCCGTTCACGTACCAATATCCCCTGGGCCGCGAGCTTCTTGAAAAGCGCAGCTCCTGAAGCACCAAAATCCGCCAATAGAAAATTGCCTGCGCTCGGGAACGTCTTTACCCCGAGCCGTTTTAATTCAGCGGCAAACCACTCGCGCACTATTCGCGTTTGCTTTACATACCTGCGGATCGCCGAGCGTTCCTGAAGAGCGGCTTCCCCCGCGGCCAGCGCTGCGACGTTTACGGGAAATGGCGGCATGGCCCGGCGAAGAATCGAAAGAGAATCGCGGCACGCCATCACCGCTCCCAGCCTGAGCGCGGCCAGGCCGGCGGCCTTCGAAAATGTCCTCGCCACGAAAAGTTGTGGATATTTGCGAATCCACGGAAGCATCGTGACCCCGGAAAACTCGGCGTACGCTTCATCGATCACCACCGCGGTATTGGATACTGCGCGCAAGATTTGTTTTATCTTATCCGGCCGCAGAAGCGTGCCAGTCGGATTGTTTGGATTCGCAATAAAGAGCACCCTTGGTTTCTTGCGCAATGCGGCTAAGCATTCTTCCAGCGGAAATTCCATGTTGCCGCCGTACCGAACCGATTCAACTCGCGCTCCCGCGATCTCCGCCCAGTAGCGATACATCGGAAACGTTGGCTCGCAAATCAAAATATCGCTCGCCGGCTCCACGAACGCGTCAAAGAAGACCCGCAACGCATCGTCGCCCCCGTTGGTGAGCAGCAATTCCTGTTCCGCAACTCCGAAATATCCGGCCATGCGGCGAATTGGTTTTTGATATTCGGGATACATCGCCAATTGCCTGGGCGTAAGTTTTCTCAGCGCTCCCAGCGCCGCCGGCCCGCAGCCAGACGTGTTTTCGTTAAAATCCAGCCGCAATTTATTCAGCCTCCCCTCCGCGGGCGCCTCATAAGTTTTTCGCCGCAAGATAGCCTTCCGCACCGGAAGCCGCGCCTTCATCGCCGAATCTCCACAGCCCGGGCATGCGCCAGCAATCCTTCGGCGCGCGCAAGAATCTCAACATCGTGCGCCAGCCGCCGGAAGCCTTTCCGGCTTATCGACTGAGCACTGACGCACTTCACGAAATCCGCCGCCGTCAATCCGCCGCGCGCTCGTGCCCAACCGGCAGTAGGCAGCACATGGTTGCTGCCGCTCGCATAATCCCCGAAGGGTTGCGCACTCCAGGGCCCTAGAAAAACTGTTCCGGCGGCCTGCACCTCCTTGACCAGTGCGTTCGCATTTTGCGGCAAGCTCAAATGCTCCGGCGCAAAACGATTTACGAATTCCAGCCCAGTCTTCATGGAAGGCGCAAGCAGAATCGCGCCGGCCTTGCGCGCCGCAAGATGCGCCGGATTATTCCTCGGCAGCGCCCGTAATTGCTTATCGATCTCGAATTGAGTCCGCATGGCCAGTTCGCGTGACGAGGTGACCAGAAAACTCCCGGCGTCCGGCGCATGTTCCGCTTGCGCCAGCAGATCGGCCGCAATCCATTGCGCATTCCCGCTGCTGGCCAGGACGATAGCCTCCGTCGGGCCCGCCGGAAGATCGATGGCGCAGTCGCTGCTCACCAGTTGTTTGGCTGTGGTGACAAATCGATTACCCGGCCCAAAGATTTTGTCCACCGGCGCGATAGTCTTCGTTCCGTAGGCGAGGGCCGCAATTGCCTGCGCTCCACCAATGCGCGCTATGCGAGTTACGCCCAACATTTGCGCCGCCGCCAGCAACTGCTCATTCGGCTTGGGCGAAACAACCACAATGCGGCGCACTCCAGCGGCCATCGCCGGAATCACAGTCATCAGCAGCGTCGACAGCAGCGAAAAACGCCCGCCCGGTATGTAGCAGCCAACGGATTCGACGGGCCGAATTATCTGGCTGATCTTTACTCCTGGTTCGACCTCCAGCGCCCACCCCCGCGGCAATTGCTTCTCCGCCACCACACGGATATTCCGCGCCGCATGTTCGATGGCCCTGCGCAACTCATGGCTGGCCGCACCGCCGGCTTTTTCTATTTCGCGTTTCGTCACCCAGACTCCGGAACGCAGATCCACGGCATCAAATTTCCAGGTCCATTCATGAAGCGCCGCGTCACCGCGCTTCCGCACATCGGCAACAATACGCGATGCCACGCGCTGTGCTTGCAGATCGCGTTCGCGTCGATCCCGCAGAAGCCGCCGCTCCACGCTGCTTGTCAGTTTGACGATTCTCATCACAGCACAATCTTGTTCAAGGGATACTCAACGATCCCTTGCGCTTTAGCCGCTTTTAATCTGGGCAGAATCTGGCGCACCACCGCTTCTTCAATGATGGTATTCACCGCCACCCATTCCGGGTCGCTCAACGTGGAAATAGTCGGATTCTTCAGCGCCGGAAGCACGCCCAGCACGGCATCCAGGTCGTCGCGCCTCACATTCAGCATTAAACCGACTTTGTTGGTGGCATCGATCGCCCCCTGCAGCATCAATATCAGGTTCTCGGCCTTCTCGCGTTTCCAGGCCTGGGCCGCGGCTTCGCGGTTCATGATAAACACCGTAGCGGATTCCAACACAGTATCGATGATTCTCAAGCGGTTGGCTCGCAGCGACGATCCGGTTTCCGTCACCTCTACGATGGCATCCGCCAGACGAGGCACCTTTACCTCCGTCGCTCCCCAGGAAAATTCCACCCGCGCCTTTACTCCGTGTGTAGCCAGGTATTTCTCCGTCGTGCGTACCACTTCCGTGGCAATCACCTTGCCCGCCAGATCAGCTGGACGCTGTATGCTCGAATCCTCTGGCACCGCAAGCACCCAACGGACCCGTGCGAGACGTTGCTTGGCGTACACCAATTCGGCCATCTCCTCCACGTTCGCTTCGGTTTCCACCACCCAGTCGTGCCCGGTGATGCCCGCGTCCAGAGCGCCGGTCTCCACATAGCGCGCCATCTCCTGAGCGCGCACCAGCAGGCACTCGATTTCCGGGTCGTCGATGGACGGCACGTAACTTCGTGCGCTAAGTGTGATCCGCCAGCCGGCTCTCGCGAACAAATCAATGGTGGCGTCCTGCAAGCTTCCTTTTGGAATTCCCAGCTTGAGTTGGTTCATGGCAGCGAACCCCGCCCATAAATCTCTTCTGGAGAGAACGTGCGCTCCTCCGTCACCGTCACAGTCCCGTCATTTTCCAGCCTGCGATAAAAACAACTCCTGTAACCCTCATGGCATACTCCCGGACCCACCCGCTCAACCCGCACGAGCAATGAGTCTGCGTCGCAATCAATCCGCACTTCCCGTACTTTCAACAGGTGCCCGCTCGATTCGCCTTTTTTCCATAATTTGTTGCGCGAGCGGCTATAGAAAACCGCCTGCTGGGTACGTTGCGTCTCCGCCAGCGCTTCGGCATTCATAAAGCCCAGCATCAAAACCTCCCCCGTCGCATCGTCCTGCACAATGGCCGGAACCAATCCATCTTGTTTTTCGAACGCTATTTTCACCATCCCGCCTTTCTGGAAACGCTCCACAAAACAAAAAACCCGCTGGGGCTTGTGCGCCAGCGGGCCGATGAGTGCTTGTTTTAGCGAATAGCTATGCGCACCCCGGAAGCCGCGGCGTTTGGCCGTGATGATGGTGATGAAGATGCGTTCCGGAGGTGAGGCTGATGTTCATGCCGAAAATCTACGATAAGGAAAATCTCACTGCCTGTCAACGAAGTATTGCCGCGCCTCGGAGTATTCCTAAACTGTCATTAACAGGTGCACTGCTATACCAAATCTCGAGTGCGGTAAATCGTCCACGCGCTTCACCTCCGCAAGATACTCGGTCTTAAAGGGATCATGCGCGTTAGTGTAGGGAAACGTAACGAATACGCGCATGCCTTTGTAGTAGCCGGTTCGCCGCGTGGTGAAGTAAATCCCGTGTTTCGACGCGTTAACGCTGATAGGAATATCTTCGAAGTGCTCGTCGCGCGCCTCCGAGGGGCGCACCCGGAGGGGTTTTGCAACCTTAGCCCGCCGGCTCCTCCGTAGTTCCGCGTAGTTTTTCTCTGGCTCTTCCGGCATTATTGCTCGTCGGCAACTCGTCTAATCTCACTATTCGCGTCCAATATTGAAACGTCAAGGCCATGAAGTGAATCAAATACGCATGGGTAAGTAATCGTCAGGAGACATCATGGAAGACCACAGCCGCAAAGACGACAAAGATTGGAAGCAAGTACTCACAGAAAATCAATATTACGTGACTCGCCAGAAGGGAACTGAGCCGCCTTTTTCGGGCGAATATGCGGACACCGAAGATCCCGGCGTGTACAAATGCGTCTGCTGCGGACAGGCGCTATTCCCGTCGGACACGAAATACCACTCCGGATCCGGTTGGCCGAGCTTCCATTCGCCCGTCGACGACCAAGCGGTCGAAACCGAAACCGACGGCAGTCACGGGATGGCCCGCACCGAAGTGAAATGCAGCAAATGCGAGGCCCACCTCGGCCACGTCTTTGATGACGGTCCTAAGCCGTCAGGGCTCAGGTATTGCATCAATTCCGCGGCCCTGAAATTGGACCCTCAATAACGCCTGAACAAAAAAGAGCCGCTGGCATTCGGCGGCTCTCGCGAATCTTACGGGGAAGTTTTTACGCGGCGGAACAAGAGCAGACGCAGGCCACCAGTTCCGCGACTGGATCGCGTTCCCATACGCCGAGCAAAAGAACTTTTGTGCCCGCGGGGTATTTGAAAATATAGAAAACATTTTCTACACCCTGCAGTTCGAAGAATCCGGGTCGCCGCGGATCCGGCTTTGCCGGAGCTCCTTGCTCAAGCAGCACGCGGAGTTCCGTTATTTGCTGTTCAGAATGGTTTCGCAGATCTTCCAGTAATGGTGCTCGTTTTGTCGTTGACATCATATTCATTTCCGTTAATTAAGCTTATCTTGCTGCTCACTGGTAAGACGTAAAAACTCGGCGAATGTTTCAGGATTCACAACATTTTAAAATTTATTCGACGGCCGCGACCCCACCACGACAGCTGAGTGTGCCCGCATCTGCCACTATCCTATGGCGATTAGATGCGCCAATTTTGTGCCAGGGTAGCTCCCAGGATTGCTCCAGATAGCTCCAAGTCCGGTGCGCTAGCTCATTTTTGCTTCACCCGTTGAGCGCCTATTGAATAAAATTCGCGAGCCACCGGACTATCTTGGCGGTTTATTTGTCCGTCAAACTCCACGCTAGTACCTCCTGCGGTACTTGCGTAACGTTCCTTTGTTTGCGATAGTGCGCATCATCGGAATTACAGCAGGATGGCACCGTGACAAAAAGTTCAGGGAAGAGTACTCCAAGAAACGAAAAAGCCGCCTTTAACAAA
>JBBSFG010000251.1:0-6063 GCA_038238965.1 Candidatus Acidiferrales bacterium
ATATTATCTGCGCTCCGACACCGGCAAAATGATTCCGCTCGACGATCTCGTTACCGTGGAGCAAACCGCCAATCCCCAGGTCATCAGCCACTACAACCTTTTCCGCTCCGCTGAAATCAACGGATCGGCAGCTCCCGGACGCAGTTCCGGCGACGGCATCGCCGACATGGAAGCGTTGGCCAAAAAGACGCTGCCTAATGGCATGACATTTGAGTGGAGCGGTCTCTCCCTTGAGGAACTCCAATCGGGAGGCAAAGCGGCGATCCTGTTTGGGCTTGGCCTGCTGGTGGTCTATTTGACTCTCGCGGCGCAATACGAAAGCTTTGTGCTTCCCTTCATCGTGCTGCTTGCTGTTCCCGTCGCGATACTTGGCGCGATTGGCTCGCAGGCGTTGCGCGGATTGCAGAACGACGTCTACTGCCAGATCGGTCTGGTCATGCTCATCGGCTTGGCCAGCAAAAACGCCATCCTGATCGTCGAATTTGCCGAGCAGCTTCGTGCTCAGGGCAATTCCATCATCGACGCCGCGGTTGAAGCCTCCCGCATCCGGCTGCGCCCCATCCTGATGACCTCATTCGCTTTTATTCTGGGAGTTCTACCGCTGGTGCTGGCTCAGGGCGCCGGACGCGCCGGCCGTATCTCCGTCGGCACTACCGTTTTTGGCGGCATGCTCGCGGCCACCACTCTCAATCTTGTTTTTATTCCGGTGCTTTACGTGATTGTGAAAAGCATCGTCCCCGGCCGGAACGATGCCAAAGCGACCGCTATCGTTCCCGAATAGCTGCCGGCCAACGGTGCGTTCGGCCGTGAACGTCTATTTTGCCGCTGCGCTCGCGAAGTATTGATCCAATCCAGCTTTCAATTCCTCAATTCCCCGCTGCACATTCTTGTCTAGAGCCGCAACCATGGACGACACATCCTTGCCGCTCACGGGCTCATCATGGCTGTAATGGTGAGTCCACACGATCGACCCGCTCTTCACATCGTGCAGTTCCCATTCGAGCGTTACACGTCCCTCCAGCGGGCTTCCCGGTACTTCCTTGAAATCGTACAGCCGCCCCCGCAGCACAAAATCCGCTCGACTGCTGCTCCGTTGCGCATACACCTCACGGTAACGTCCCGACGCCCGCAACGATCGCAACAGGACTTCTTCGATCATTTCCGACGGGGGCTCGGTCCATCGCTGGTACTCGTAGGTACCCATTTGCTCTGCGCCCGAGCTGTAAACAATGCGGTCTTCCCGGTACAAGTGTGAAGAAACCAGCGGGCCCAGCGCCAAGGATATCCCCGAGGCGTTCGGCTGGGCCTGCGCCATATCGTTCGGCACCGTCAATTGGTAATACTGCATCGGTCGCGCAGCTCCGCAGCCGCCGGTGAACGCCGCAGCGGCTACCGCAAATATTCCACCCGCAGCTTTCAGGAGTTTAAGGCGCGACCCGGTGTCAGCGCGTCTCTCTTCAGTTGCGTTCGCGGTCGAACAAATCAGTCCGATGTTCATCGTGGCTCCCCTGTTTTGTGTTCTCGAGGATTGTTTGCCCGTATCAACGTGTACGGTTTGGTTTTGATCGTGTCCGTGAACTCCTTGAGGTTCTGGCTCACGTGACGCAGGTTTTCCAGCAACTCGTCGATATTTTCCGAATTTACATCCAGAGTCTGATCCAGGCGCGAGGTCAAATCGCTTACGGTGGTTAGTGACTTGCGCAATTCAATCACCGCCTGCCGCACGTCGGCGCGGTTGTCGCCGATCATCCCGTCCACGTGCTCCAGCGTCTTGTTGGCCTCCGCTGAAGTTTTCTTCAAATCATCCAGCAGCGGGCCCAGTTTCTCGCTCGACGCGTTCAGATGCCCCAGTGTCGCTTTGATCTGCGGCCGGTTTTCCGCGATCATCTGGTGCGTCTGCGCCAGCGTGCCTGCCAGGTTCTCGCGGTTCCGGTCGTTCAACAAATCATTCACCCGCGCGATGGTCACCTTCAATTCGGTGGTGCGCTCGTTCAGCGAGTGCAGCAAATTTTGCGCTTCGGGTGCCAGATCGTTGATGCGCTCGGTAATCGCGCTCAGATCCAGGTAGCGGTCGGATATCAGCGTTGCACCATTTTCCGCCAGCGGCGCTTTCGGGCTGCCCGGCACCACCTCCAGGTGGTTATCCCCCAGCGGACTCATGCTCATGATCTTCACGTGGCTGTCCGTCTTCACCGGCAGATCCGACTTCACTTCCAGCGTCACCTCGATGCTCGCCGGATTGTTCGGATCAATCCGCAACTTCGATACCCGCCCCACCTTCGGTCCACCCGCGTAGCGCACCGTCGAGCCCACTTCCAGCCCGCCGGCGAACGGAAAATACGCGTGAAACATTTTCGCCGAGCCCCCGAACGCGCCGGTAATTCCGAAGACCGTGGCCACCAGCACCACCGCGGCTGCAATCACAAACAATCCCACCATCACCTGCTCGCGTCTTGCTTCCATCATGCACTCCTCTTTGCGGGGGTTCCGCGTCCCCGCCCCGGCTGTTTGGTCAACATTTGCAGATAATCCATTTCCCGCTCCACTTCCGGTTCCGCCACGCGGTCCAGAAACTGCCGCAGCCGCGGTTGTTTGCTGTTTTTCATTTCATCCACCGTCCCGATGGCCACCACGTTCCCCTTATCGATCAGCACCATGCGGTCGGCGATCAGGAACGCGCTGGCCAGCTCGTGCGTTACCACGATGATGGTCATCCGAAATGCGCGCTTCAATTCCAGGATTAATTGGTCGATGCCCGCGGCGATAATCGGATCCAGTCCCGCGGACGGCTCGTCGAAAAACAAAATTTCCGGATCCATCGCCAGCGCCCGCGCCACCGCCGCTCTCTTTTTCATTCCGCCGCTCAATTCCGACGGCTTGTAATCCTCGAATCCCGCCAGCCCCACCTGCTCCAGCTTCAATCGCAACATGATCTCGATTGTGGAATCTTCCAGCTTGGTGTGCTCTCGCAATGGCAGCGCAACGTTCTCACCCACGGTCATCGACCCGAACAGCGCGCTCCCCTGAAACGACATTCCCAGTTTCCTTCGAATGGCATCCATATCTTCGGTGGAAACGGTAGCAATATCCTTGCCACTCAAAATGATCTGGCCCGAGCTGGGCTTCTCCAGTCCCACCAACGTGCGCAGCAGTGTGCTCTTGCCGGACCCCGAACCTCCCAGGATCACCATGGTCTCGCCGCGCATGACGTCGAAGCTCACTCCGTGCAGGATCTCCCGCGTGCCGTAGCTCACCCGCAGGTCCCGCAGCGAAATCATCGTCTCCGGCAGACTTGATTCTTCCGTGCTCCCGGCCATGGCTGCGTCCTTCACTCTATTGCCCGCTGACGAAAAAGAAAATTGCGGTGAATATCAAATCCACCACCACTACCAGGAAAATCGACATCACCACCGCTCTGGTTGTGGAGCGCCCGACCTGCTCCGGGCCTGCGCCGGTCACCAATCCTTCATGGCATCCCACCGCGGTGATGGTCATGCCGAACATGATGCTCTTCACCAGCCCGCTAATGATGTCTCGCAGAAAAAGGGCGTCCACGGAAGCCTGGATATATCGCGTAAACGTAAAATCGGCTTGCGCGACGCCAAACAACGCTCCACCGAGGATACCCATGAAATTCGCCCAGATCGTCAAACACGGAAGCATCACGATCATGGCCAGAAATTTGGGAGTCACCAAAAAATGTATGGGGTTGATGGCCATGGTTTCCAGCGCATCGATCTCTTCGGTAACTTTCATTGTGCCGATTTCCGCGGCGAACGCCGAACCCGAGCGTCCGATTACCACAATCGCGGTGATCAACGGCCCCAGCTCGCGCGTCATGGAAATCGCCACCGCGCTGGCAACAAAACTGATCGCTCCGAACTTTTTGAGCTCGTAAGCGCTCTGCAACGCCAGGATCAATCCGATAAAAAATGTAATCAGGGAAAGAATGGGTAAGGCGCGGACGCCGACATCCAGCGCCTGCGAAACGGCCCGCTGCACCCGCACGGCCTTGCCGTGAAAGGGAGCAATGAATGTGTAATACGCGGCTTTTCCGCCCAGTTCCGCCAGCGACCCGATGTACGCTAGACCGCCGGTTACGTTTGCGCCAAGTTGTGTAACGAACTCCAAAAGGGCCCTCGATCCAGGAAGCCGACCTGCAACCGCACCAAGCCCGGGTTCTACGCCAGAGCCTGTTCTTCGGTGTCGAATACTTCGAAAATCTTTATCAATCGCGACAGCTGCAGTACTTCTCTTGCCGAAGGGCTCAACCCGTACAAAATGAATCGCAATCCCTGGTCGCGCGCAGCTTTCAAGCCTTCCACCAGCGAAGCGACTCCCGAGCTATCGATGTAGCGCACACCCGTCAGGTTCAGAATAACTCGAGGCGTCTTGGTTTCCCGCAGCTCTTTCAGCAGCGTTTTCCGCAACTCCGGTGAGTTGGCAAGATCGATGTGGCCGTTGATGTCGAAAATGGTGACCTGGTCTAGGCGACGCGCGGAAATCTGCAAGTTACTCTCCTTGGGATTCGTTACTTGTTCCATTTCCACCGAGGTATTTCACCAGCCGAAGCTGGTTAACACCCCTGACCCGCCGGTGCTGCATAATGTCCATGCTGTCACGCATGAAATGCAACCCCAGCCCGCCCGGTTTGACCTCATCCAGGGACCGGGCGGTCAACTTCTTGCGGTCAAAGGGCAAACCATTATCGAGCAATTGTATTTCCAAACCTTTCCGACGCTGTCCCTTTAGCATGCCTGAGACGCGCTTGCAACAAACTTCGATTTTCTCGTCGGGACGGTTGCCATACGCGTGGCGGATCACGTTGGCTACGGCTTCATCTACCGCGCGCGTGATAGAACGGCACTCCGGCGGGGAAAATCCGGTAATCTCCGTGAGTCTTTCGATAGCCGCACGCACCACGCTGAGCAAATGTGCATCGCTCACCAAGACCAGGTCCAATAGAAGCCCGCGCTTCCGCACTCGCCCCGCTCCTGGGCTCACGCGATCACCGCGTGTCCCGCGCCTGTACTTGCTGCCGCTTTGAAACCTGTAAGCTAAGTGAGACACAATCCTGTAAACGGGCGCAAAAGTCAATGCCACAACCCTCCCGGCCCGGCGACCCATCCCGGCTGTTAAGCCACCTGTCAACAGTACCGATAATGGTTTGTCTTCTATTGATTCGCGTGTCGTCAGCTTGCACTTCTATAATGAGTAAGAGGTGTCTCGCGTGCCACGAATAGAAGACTACGGAATGATTGGCGATTGCCACACCGCAGCGCTGGTTTCGCGGGAAGGATCGATCGACTGGCTGTGCCTCCCCAACTTTGATTCTGCCGCTTGTTTTGCCGCACTGCTTGGCACCGAGGAAAACGGACGTTGGCTCATCACCCCGGACTGCGACGTCAAGCGTATTCACCGCCGCTACCGCGAAGACACGCTCATCCTCGAGACCACTTTTGAAACTGAAGGCGGCTCTGTCACGCTCGTGGACTGTATGACGCCCGGCACCACGAGTCCCGACCTGTTGCGCCTGGTCGTTGGGCAAAGCGGCCAGGTCCCCATGAAAATGGAACTCGCGATTCGATTTGATTACGGATCGATCGTTCCATGGGTTCATCGCACCGGAAACGGCCTTTCCGCTATCGCCGGGCCGGATACTCTCCGGTTGCGTACACCTGTCGAGCTTTGCGGCGAAAACTTCAAGACAACATCCAAATTCACCGTATCGGCGGGACAGAAAATTCCCTTCGACCTCTGCTGGTATGCCTCGCATCGCGACGAACCGCTCACTCTGAATATCGAAAACGAAATCGCTGACACCGAAAAATGGTGGCGGGAGTGGACATCACGCTGCACCTTTGTGGGGCCGTCGAAGGACGCCGTGATTCGCTCGCTGATTACCTTGAAAGCCCTGACATACGCTCCGACGGGCGCGATCGTCGCCGCGCCCACTACGTCTTTACCCGAATTGATCGGCGGCGTGCGCAACTGGGATTACCGCTTCTGTTGGGTGCGCGATGCAACACTATCTCTGCATGCGTTGATCGTCGCAGGTTACAT
>JBBSFG010000252.1:0-6002 GCA_038238965.1 Candidatus Acidiferrales bacterium
CATGAACGCAGGATCGGGATCGTAAGATACCAGGGTGCCGGTGAAATGAACGGCGTTGTCTTTTTCCAGCTTGGCGGCGTCGGGTTGGCCGACGACCTTGACGTCTAGATCGGGGACCGTAGCGGCATCAAATTCTGCTTCACTGGTCACGAAAGCGACTTTGAGCTGCACGGAATCGGTTCCCGGAACCACCTCGATAATTTTGCCGGGGACTTCGGGAAATTCCAAACCGCAAGCGGCGAGCCATACGACTTTGGCTTTGTCGCCACCGGCTTTCAGATCGGAGATGACCGAGCGCATGGTCATGTCTTTACGAGCGGCGGTGAGATCGTCAGCGCTAGGCAATTTGTAGCTGTCGGGACGGTCTGGCGAACTGCCGGCCAGTTGTAGCAGTTCATTCAACTCGGCATCGGTAAGGTTGTCGCACGTGGCTTGCTGATAATTGACGATCAACTTGCGCAGATAATCTTTCACCTTGGCGGACTGGGCCTGGGTGGCGCCTTTGGCGGTGACCGCGCGAGCGATGGACCAGAACGCGTCCATCTGTTGCGGAGGGGTCATAGCCATGTAGGCGAGACCGAGCCGGTAACTGGTGATGGCGTCGTCGGGATTCAGCGCCAAGACTGCTTTGTAGGATTGAATAGCGGCGGCATTATCCTTCTGGATCATGGCGGCTTGCGCAGCGGTGCCGTTGAAATAGATCTGGATCTGCTTTTTCTGAGCGGCAAAGGCCTCTTCGGTCATGGAGTCGGGCTTTTTTACTTCATCGAGGGCCTTTAAGCCGGCAACAGCGGCAGCCTGTGCAGACCTGGCGAGGGCCGCGTCGACGGCACCGGTCTTCGCTTGCGCGGGATCGGCGACAATCGCGTTGTAGGCAAAAGCACGCGCGTACAAAGCCTGGTACCGGGCTCCGGCGTCGGCCTTTTCGCCCATGGCCACGAGCTTGTCGGCGTACTCAATGACTTTTGGATAGTTCTTGAGCTGGCTGTAGGCCTGGTAATAAAGAGGGTAAATATAAATCATCAGCGCGGAGCTCGGATATTTGGCGACAAAATCGTCCAGCGATTTCACCTGCTGGGCCGGGTTCTTTTCAGCCGCCGCAGCCTGGTAGGAGTTATATTCCGCCATGGTGTACTGCGGCTTGGCTGCAGCGGCCTCCTGCCCCGCTGCGGCTTGCGCGACGGCACTGCTACCGGTCGCACATACAAGATTCAGACAAAGCGCCGCAGCTATCGCGAGGCCCGCCATTTTTTGTGATCCACTCATTTCCGATCCTCTTCTCGCTTAAACACCAAGCCGTGGGATTCTACTCGCGTGCGCCGGGGTCAATTTGACCCAAGCTTCCAAATGTCGTTCGGAAAACCATGGAATTATAGGGAATACGCCAAGCCTCCGCAAGTCGCTAACCGCGTAAAAGTCGATATTGCGGGGACTGTTTCTTGAATAGCCGTCTTACTCTATGGATCTCGACTGTCCGGGGACCTGATAGAAGCCTCCGATGTTAAGATGAGTTTCGCACAAAAGGCGTGGCTTACACGAGGAAGAATTTCGATGCTTCAAACTCAGACGGCGGGTGCTGGTGGGAAGCGGTTATCCGGAGCGGTAGCGTTGGTCACAGGAGGAAGCCGAGGCATTGGCCGGGAGATCGCGGTTCGGCTCGCGAGTTTAGGAGCGGCCGTGGCCATCTGCGGGCGCGATTCGAAGGCGCTCAGCGATGCCCATGAAAAACTGGCCGGACTTGGCGGAAGCGTGTTTTCGCAGGCCGCGGATGTTACGCGCGCAGGCGAAGTGCAGGATCTGGTGACAAAGACGGAGGCCGCGCTGGGTGCAATCTCCATCCTTGTAAACAACGCGGGAATTGGCGGGTTTGGCGCGGCGCATGAAAAATCGGAGGAGGATTGGGACAGAGTGTTGAACACCAATCTGAAAAGCGTGTTTCTGGTTTCCAAAGCGGTGGCACCGTCCATGATTGCCAGGAAATTCGGCGACATAATCAATATCAGCTCATTGGCGGGGTTGAATGCGTTTGCGGGCGGCGGGTTGTATTGTGCTTCGAAATGGGGCGTGCAAGGGCTTTCCGCGTGTATGGCGGAAGATTTGCGCGGGCACGGAATTCGTGTGAGCGTAATTTGCCCGGGCAGCGTGGCGACGGAGTTTTCGGGGCGCGGACCGAAAGATGCTTCCAAGGTGCTGTCACCGGAGGATGTGGCGCACGCGGTAGAAATGATCGTGACGCAAGGACCGAAAAGCTTTATGAGCCAGGTGCAGATCCGGCCGCTGAGCAAACCGTAGTTTTCTTCCCCGCAGCAAATTAGTGGTATTTGGCCGTCAGGCGCGGAAGCTGGCGCCAGGTTTGACAAATTGTCGTTGTAACGACTATATTGGGTTGGTGAGTTCACGTGGAAAAGCCCGGCGCGACGATCCAGCGAGCGATCTATTCGTGGCCTTCGTGCAGATCGCCGATATTTTTGACAGTCAGGCGGAGCAGGTTGTAAAAGCCGAGGGCCTGACGAGCGCACAATACAATGTGCTGCGAATTTTGCGGGGAGCGGGCGAGGGCCTGGCGTGCAGGGAGATCGGCGAGCGAATGATTTCGCGCGATCCGGACATCACTCGCCTATTGGACCGCATGGAAAAGCGCGGGCTGATTACACGCGAACGGCAAAACGACGACCGCAGGGTAGTCAAGACGTGCATTACGACCAAGGGGCTGGAGCTATTGAAGGCTCTCGACCAGCCGGTACGAGAGCTGCACAAGCGGCAATTTCAGCGCATGAGCGTGACGCGGCTTCGGTTGCTGTCCGCGATGCTGGAACAAATCCGATTGCAACAGCCGCGACGTAATGCCGATTAGCAGCCTGCGCAAACGTAAATTGGAGCGGCAAATGAAAGGGAAAAGATAATGCACAAGAGAGCGCCGACGGATTTTCCGGTTCACGATTTCATAGCCGAACGCTGGAGCCCACGGGCGTTCAGCGATAAGAGCGTTGAGCCGGAGTTGCTGGCCAGCCTGTTTGAGGCCGCGCGCTGGGCGCCTTCGAGCAGCAACGAGCAGCCATGGGCTTATATCGTGGCGGCGAAAGAAGATCCGCAGAATTTTGAGAAATTGGTTAGTGTGCTGGTTCCGGGAAATACACCGTGGGCGAAGAACGCGCCGGTGCTGGCTCTGGCGGTGGCGGAGCTGGCGTTTGCAAAAAACGGAACGCCCAATCGCAACGCGCAATACGATGTCGGGGCTGCCAGTGCGTGGCTGACGGTGGAAGCTACTTCGCGCGGATTATTTGTACATCAAATGGCCGGGTATGACGCGGACAAAGCGAGGCAGGTTTTTGAAATACCGGCGGGATGGGAACCTATAGCAGCGATGGCCATCGGCTACCCTGGCGAAGCGGATTCTTTGCCCGAACCGTATGGTGAACGCGAAAAGTCGCCGCGAACGCGGAAAGCGCTAAGCACATTTGTGATGACCGGCAAGTGGGGACAAAAAGCTCCGTTCGTTCCTTAATCAATTTCAGTGTAAATTCTAACCCGCCTCATGAACAGCACACTTGAATTCCTGGTCCGCCATGGGTACGTAGTTCTGCTTGGCTGGGTATTTGTGGAGCAGATCGGGCTGCCCATCCCGTCCGTTCCGTTGCTGCTTGCCGCCGGGGCGCTAGCCGGCACCGGGCGGATGAGTATTTTTGCCGCGCTTTTCGTCAGCATGTTCGCCGCGATGTGCGCGGATTTCCTGTGGTACCAGCTCGGCAGAATCAAGGGCATCAAGATTCTGCAGTTGCTCTGCAAAATTTCGCTGGAGCCGGACTCCTGCGTGAGGCGCACGGAAGGGGTTTTTTCGCGCCAGGGCGCCCGTTCGCTGATCCTGGCAAAATTCCTGCCCGGCCTCGGTACCGTTGCGCCGCCGCTGGCAGGTGTGTTTCACATGCGGCCGGCGCGCTTCCTGATGTTCGATGCCATGGGCACGCTGCTGTGGGCCGGATCATTTCTGGGCGTGGGATACGTTTTCAGCGGGCAGATCGAACGCATCGCGGAACGGCTGGAAGCTCTGGGCGGACGGATGGGCATTGCGCTGCTGGCGTTTTTTGCGCTTTATATTGCGTATAAATTTATCGGCCGGCAACGATTCTTGCGGCAACTGCGCATTTCCCGCATCACCGTGGACGAACTGAAGGAAAAAATCGATGGCGGCGAGGAAATTGTAATCGTAGACCTGCGGCACTCCATGGATTTCGAAGCGGACCCGCAGACTATTCCTGGGGCGTTTCGCATGGACGCCGGAGAATTACAGGAAAAGAACGACCGGTTGCCGCGCGACCGCGACGTCATTCTCTATTGCACTTGACCGAACGAAGCCACCAGCGCCCGTGTGGCGCTGCTGCTCCGCAAGCAAGGAATTAAACGCATAAGGCCATTGCAAGGCGGGCTGGCGGCGTGGCGGGATAAAGGCTATCCGCTGGAGGGCGTAGCTGCCGCAGTGAAGCTGGTTCCTATTGAGCCGGCGATGAAAAAAATGTGATATGTGCGCCTTCTAGAGCCGCGGCAACACAATGCCGGCCTGCGCCTGGTACTTTCCTTTCTTGTCCTTGTAGCTGATCTCACATTCTTCGTCGGATTCAAAGAAAAGTACCTGGCAGAGACCTTCGTTGGCGTAGATTTTCGCCGGGAGCGGCGTGGTGTTGCTGATTTCGAGTGTGACGAAGCCTTCCCACTCAGGCTCAAAGGGCGTCACGTTGACGATGATGCCGCAACGCGCGTAGGTCGATTTCCCGAGGCAGATGGTGAGCACATTTCGCGGGATACGGAAATATTCGATGGAGCGCGCGAGCGCGAACGAATTTGGCGGGATCAGGCAGACATCGCCTTTGTAGTCCACCAGGGAGCGGGCGTCGAAATGTTTGGGATCGACGATGGTGGAATTCACGTTAGTGAAAATGCGGAATTCATCCGCGACGCGAATGTCGTAGCCATAGGAGGACACGCCATAGCTGATCACTCCTTCGCGGACTTGGCGGTCGGTGAAGGGCTCGATCATTTTGTGCTCCAACGACATGCGGCGGATCCAGTGATCAGGCTTAACGGACATCCACTCCTCCTGGAAAAACAGATTGATCAGAAACTCGAGCTGCGGCGTTCACAACAATGAATTCGAGCGTTTCACAAGGAACGTCAGTGTAGTTGAGGCGGTCGCGTCTTGACAACCTGCGGCGCACCCTCTAGCATCTGCCCACAGAACGCGGGAGGCTAGTTTGATCAAGCTGGACATCGTAAACGCCGTGGTGACAAAAACAAATATCAGCCGCACCAAAGCCGAACAGGCCGTGGAGACGGTTTTTGAATCGTTGAAGGCCGCGCTGGGCCGCGGCCAACGCATCGAATTGCGCCGCTTTGGAGTCTTCAGCGTGAAGCCGCGGAAAACCGGAATCGGACGGAACCCGCGCACCGGCGAAGAAGTGAGCATTCCGCCGGGAAAAGCGGTGCGCTTCAAGCCCGGCAAGGAATTACAGGGATTAGAAGGCGCCAAGCCAGCCGAGTAGTTTCGAACGCACAAATAATGAGCGCCGGTAATTGCTTCGTTGCTGCGGCAGGCTGGCGCGGCCGCCGCAACTGTGCTGTACTGTGATTTGCGCACGCGCAAGGCTTTACCATATCAATTCGTGGCTACCCGATTCCCAGAAGGCGTTGCCCAGCCGCTTCCCTCACCCGCAGATTGGCGAACTGTTCCGGCCGCGCGTGGGTATTACCGGGTGGCACCGCCTCAGCCTTCGCGGCGAAGCCTGGCACTCGCGGGATTGCTATTCCTGGTGACGCTGGTTACCTGCCTGGTGGCCGGAGCGCAGTTTTCCATCGCGTTTGCTCACAATGAATCGGTGTCGATGGATGAATTCGTGCGCGCGTTTAAATTGTTGTACCAGCATCCCGCGGCGCTGCTGACCGGCCTGCCGTTCGCGATTACCTTGATGACGATTCTGCTGGCGCATGAGCTGGGACACTTTTTTGCGTGC
>JBBSFG010000253.1:0-5979 GCA_038238965.1 Candidatus Acidiferrales bacterium
AATTTTCAGCGTCCGGGGAGCCGGTGGTTTCGCCGGGCTTCAGATTTCTCATGCAGAGGACGGTGAAATCGGCTGGGTCGCATTGATAGATATTTACGAGCGGAGGATCGGTGGGCTGCACGACGTAGTTCCCTGCTTCCATTTCCTCGGAGTCAGGGGCCGAGGCGACTGCAATGGCGCTGCCCGACCGAACGTGCACGCGAAATTGACCGGAGGAAGGTTCGTAATTGGAATAGGTGAAGCAGCGAGCAATGCAGGCGCGGTCAACGACGTGTTGGATGAACGGAATGCGCGAATCCGGCGAGGACTCGATGGTGGGGATAACGCGCGCACCAGCGGGAAGAGCGGAGATGATGGATTCGGCGTGAGATTCCAGGCGATTTAACGCGGCGGTGTCGACAAACAGGAACGCGAAGAAAAATACCGCGCAAGCCAGGGTGGCGAACAAGATCCACTTCCTGGGTGCCAGGCAGCTGAGAAGGCCGAGTCCAAAAATGGCGGAGATCGCCGTCAAGCGCGAGACCAACAGGCCAATCCAAGCGGCTGAGGCTAAGATGCGCGCGTCCTGCGGCAGGAGAGATGTGGCGCAGAAAGCCACGATGTAGAGCTCGGCCGAAAGCAAGAAGGACGAAGACAGGGTGAGACGGACGCGGCGCTGCGCAAATTCAGAGGCGATCCAAGTGAGAAAAATGGCGAGCAAAGAATACGCGACGAGACCGTAGCGTGGCCGGTACAGCAGCAGCTGATCGAAGCCATTGAAAAAATAAAACGGTTTGTCGGGCCAGCTGACTTCGAACTCCGCGAGATGGACAAGGTACCAGTGGACGACGGCGAAGATGGCGATCGCAGCCGCCGGTATGGCGAAAGCCAAAGGCGAGGTGAATTTTCTTCTAACGAATACGTAAGCAATCATTGCGGCGAGCCACAATGCGCCCGCAGGATGGGCAAGCGTTGCCAAGGCAAAAAGCGGGAGTGCCGCGAGCCAGTCCCAGGCCTCCGGCTTCCACAAGAGGGCCAAACCGAAACACGCAAAGGCTATGGACAGGTAATAGTTGAAGAAGCCCATGTTGAAGGTGAAGCCGTAGGTGAGCATGGCGATGCAGGGAACGAGGAGCCACGGGCCGCGCTCACTGAGAACGGTGAGAAACGAAAATACTCCCCAGAAAAACAGCAGGACGCAGATGGCTACTACTATTTTGGGCCCGGCGACGAAGCCGAAGAGTTTCGCGAAATATAAAAGGCCGAAATCGAAGAGGACATTGTTCCAGCGACTGACGAGGTAAAGACCGGGGGCCCTTCCCTGCTGGATTAGTTGAGCGAGCCCGGCGTTGTAGGTATGGCTGGGCAGGTCTCCGGCTTCGAGGTGCCGGTGCCAGAAACAAGGGACGACGATGAGCGCGGACAGGATTGCGATGGCGATGAAATGCGCGCGAAAAAAACGGAGGGCGCGGAGGAGGGCTGGAGTGTTCGGAGGCGTCATTTGCCGACGGAATCGTAGCATCATCCGTGCGCGGCTGGTGAGGAGGGGCTTACGCGAAAGATCGAAGAGAGATTGAGAAGTCTCAAGACGCAAGACCCAGGTTCATACACCAGAGGCGAACCTGGGGCACCCGGCCCAGACTCTTGCTTGCGAAAGTTAGCGAAGATTACTTGGAGGCCTGGTTTTCGCCCAGGCGTTTGAGGCGGTCGCGGAGGCGGCGCTGCAGCGGCGTCGGTGTGTTGGGATTGAAGGCCACCAGGTACCACAGCGGCTGGCTGCGATCTTTGCTGAGCCAGGTGAGCGTGGGGGCATCGGCATTGGGATGACGCGCTACATTTTCGCGGATAGCGGCATACGGATGCTTGGCAAGCTTATTCAATGTTTTGGCATTGGCGCGCGGATGTTCGCTGATAAGGCGCAGGAGATAAAAATCTTCTTCAGGAGCCTGCTTGACGAGTTTTTCGAGCATGTCGGGCTTGGCATCGGCACTGAGGACCAGGCCAATTTTTTCGTCCCACGCGGTATTAATGTGATTCAACTCGCGAGTACGGGCGTGAATCAGCTCTTCGAGGATGCGGCGCTCCTGTTGCATGCGCGCGATTTGCAGTGAGGTGCCCTCGAGGGAATCGAGGACACGCAGGAGATGCTGGCGTTCGCCGAAAACGATTTGAGAGGTGCGCGTGATGACGCCCTTTTCTCTCTCCTTGTGCTGCACAAGATCCGAACGTCGCATTGTCAGGCGCTCCAGCCGATTCGCATGAGGCCCAAGGAATCGGAGTGACCGTGGAACTCAAAAATGAAGCCCGGACGGGTCTCAAATGCATAACCGGGCTGAGCGAATTATGGTATGCGGCGGGCATAGGGTAAAGTTTGCTGCGGGCCCATGTGCCCGATTTGCAACGGCGCGAGGCAGAATCGCCGCCGGAGCGACGAGGAATGATGAACGCATTTGCGGAACATCGTGAAGATTTGGAGCGTTACGAGCAAATGTTTGGACTCGAGCGCGGGCGTCTGGCGGTATCGTTGGACCGCCTGACCAACGCGCTGGTGCTGGTGGGGCAACATGGTGTGTATTGCACCAGCCAGAGGAATCCGGCAGTGCCGGCGATGGATTTGCGGATGATCACCACGGAATTGACTCATGCGAAGGAATTGTTGCAATCGGTGATGGAAGAATTGCGCAGGAAGAAGGAAGACGGCGAGGGTTTAGGAGCGAAATGAAATTTGGTGGTGATGTGGCTTACCAAAATCCCAGGTGCACCCTCGGCAGCTGAGTGATCTGAAAATTGGTGGTGATGCGGCTTACCAAAATCCCCACGCGCGAGTCCGGCACGTGGGGCACCCAAAATTCTCTCCGCGACAATTCTTAGCGTGCTTTAAGATTTCAGGAACGGATTTGTGTAGCGCTCGTTGCCGATGGTGGTGACCGGGCCGTGGCCGGGATATACGACGGTGCTGTCGGGCAATTCCATAAGTTTCCCGCGCAGCGAATCCATGATCTGGTCCATGGAGCCGCCCCACAGATCGGTGCGGCCAATGCTGCCGGCGAAGAGCGTGTCGCCGGCGAACAGTTGCGGCGCCGCGAGAGTGATTGAACCCGAATCGTTGGGGACGAAAAGACACACACTTCCCGGAGTGTGGCCGGGAGTGTGGATGACGCGAGCTTCGCAGGAACCCCAGTGCAAAGTGTCGCCTTCGGTCAGCAGGTGGTCGATGCTGGTCAGTTCGGGAGTAGCCACTCCCAGGAACGCGGCTTGCATATCCATGCCCTGGTAAAGCGCCAAGTCGTCGCGATGCATTAACACCGGCGCGCCAGTGTAGCGATGGAGTTTGCTGAGGCCGCCGACGTGGTCGATGTGCGCATGAGTGCTTACGATGGCCTGCACATTAAGCTTGTGGCGGCCGATGAGATCGAGAATGCGATTCACTTCATCGCCGGGATCGATGACCAGGGCTTCGCGCGTGACGGGATCGCCCACGATGGTGCAGTTGCACTGCAGAATGCCCACGGGAATGGTGATGTGGATCAGCTCCTGGGTGGAAGCGTCTTTCGTGGTCTGCGGTTCGCCGTGCGAGTCGCTCATCGAGTGCAGTATATCATTCGCAAAGTTGGCATGATGAAGGACGGCGAACGTCGTTGGGTTGGCGATTTGCTAGACTGATTCGGAAGCCGATTGCTGTTCGACGGCCTGCAACACGAGCGCAATGCCAGATATGGAAGCAATACTCGAAACGCCTCTCGCCGCGCTGCACCGGGGCGCCGGCGCTCACATGGGCGCGTGGTTTGGGTGCGATTTGCCGGATGACTGGGGCGATGCACGCGAGGAACAGCGATTTGCGAACGAGAGTGTGGCGCTGATCGACAAAAATTACCGCGCGTATTTCGCGTTCAGCGGGCCGGACCGGGCGCGATACCTCAACGCGATTTTGACTAACAATATTAAGGAGCTGTCGAACGGGCACGGCGTGACTTCACTGCTGTTAAGCGCGCAGGGGCGCATTCTGGCAGAGATGGAGACTTATGCCGGCGCGGACGAACTGTTCTGCGTTTCTTACCGGATGATTCGCGAGAAGCTGGCGGAGGTTTTGGAGAAGTACATCATCATGGATGACGTCACGCTCAGGGACGAGACGGAGATGTTTGGGACTTTGGCGATTGAGGGGCCTGCGGCCGCCGCGGTGGTGAATGAGCTTACGGGAATCGATCTTGGCATGGCTGAACTGGGCTGGGCGGAAGCGATGGTTGGGACGCAAGGCGATGCTGCGGCGCCGATTCCCTGCCGGATGGTGAAGCGCTCCCCGGGGGGAGTCGCGGGTGCGGAATTTATTGTTCTGCGCGAGCAGCTCGAGCGGTTGTGGCGTGCGCTTTTGACGGCTGCGCGGAAACATGGCGGCGGCCCGATGGGGTACCAGGCGCTGAGCGCGCAGCGACTGGTGCGAGGCGTGCCGTGGTTTGGATACGACTTTGGCGAAAAACAGATCCCGCATGAAGCGGGATTGGAAGCGAGCCATATCAGCTACACCAAGGGCTGCTACACGGGACAGGAAATTGTGGAGCGGGTGCGCTCGCGCGGGCAGGTGAACCGGAGGCGCGTGGAACTTTTGTTTTCCAGGGAAAGCGTGCCGGCGAATGGCGAGGAACTTATTGTCGACGGCAAGGCTGCAGGATTCGTGACGCGAGCGGCGCGATCGTGGTTTCCGCCCGGTGTTTTGGGGATGGGTTATATCGGGAAAGAAAACCGTGCGGTGGGGACGATCTTGCAGTGGAGCGGCGGCACAGCGACGGTAGTGGAGTTTAAGGACGCGTTGCGCGCAGGGTAGGAATTATTTCGCGGGCCAGTGCGGAGTGGCTTGCGCGACGCATCGAAGAGAGATTCCGCCGCTGCGCAGGCCGCCATGTTCGAGGAGCGAAGTTGAAGACAAAGCGTCGGCCTGCTTCGGCCGGAATGACAACTCTGCGGTAGGTGGCTGTGATGAGTGTCGGGATCGCGGCTAGGCGGGGCGGTCGTTCTTGGGAGACTGCTGTTCGAGGAGCGGTTTCAGCAGGCCGGTGAGGCGGCCGCGATCTTCGGGATTCATGGCGGTGAACTCGATGCCCATGCCGCGACTGGGAGCAACGCGGCGCACCACTCCGCGAGCCTGCACTTCGCCGTTGCCCATCGGCAGGGATACCACCAGTTTCACGAGGGTTTCGGCGGGAGGAGGATTCGGAGTGCGGATAAATAATCCGCCGAGGGCGATGTTATCGAGGCGAGAGACGAACCGCTGTGTTCCGAACTGCCAGCCTACAAGCATGCCTTCAGGCGCTTTTGCGCGCGGGTGACGCCGCGTTGATCCGGTAGTTGCCATCCCAAGCCCACTTCTGGCGTAGACATAAACACGCGAGAGGATGCAGCGCGAGTTTGCGTCAGTCCAAATTTAAAGCGCGTTTGAACGAACCCGTTTCCGCATCAATCTTCTTTTGCAGCTGCAGAATCGAGTACAACAGCGCTTCCGGGCGGGGAGGGCATCCTGGAACATAAATGTCCACAGGAATCACCTGGTTGCAGCCTTGCACAATCGCGTAATTGTTGAAGACGCCGCCGGACGTGGCGCAGGCGCCCATGGAAATGACCCACTTGGGCTCGGGCATCTGGTCGTAAAGGCGGCGAATGACGGGCGCCATTTTCTGCGAGAGGCGGCCGGCAACAATCATCAAATCGGCTTGACGGGGCGAGGGGCGGAAAACTTCGGCGCCGAAACGGGCCACGTCGAAACGGGCGGCGGCCATGGACATCATCTCAATGGCGCAGCAGGCCAGGCCGAAGCCCAGGGGCCAGATGGAACTGCGGCGCGCCCAGTTCACGGCTTTGTCGAGCGTGGCAAAGATCACGCCCTCATCTTCAAGCAGCTTGCCGAAGTCGTCGGGCCTGGTAAGGGTTACGCCTTGACCGAGAGATACGCTCATGATGCCTCGTCGAGCCTATCTTCGCACATTTGTGTTAGTCGGACAAACTGGA
>JBBSFG010000254.1:0-5961 GCA_038238965.1 Candidatus Acidiferrales bacterium
GCGCACTATATCGCCACATCGTCAGACAATCGCTTCGTGTTCGTCGTGGACCTGGGCCTCGACGAAGTGGTGATCTATCGCTTCAATTCCACCACTGGCGCGCTCACGCCCAGCGATCCGCCTTTTGCGAAACTCGATCCGGGAGCCGGCCCGCGCCATCTGGCCTTCCATCCCAATGGAAAATTCGCCTATGTTCTCAGCGAAGTGAAATCCACCGTCACTACGTTTGCCTTCCATCCCCAGACAGCCACGTTCACTGAGCTGCAGTCTCTCTCCACGCTTCCCAAAGATTTCACCGCCCACAACGACACCGCCGAGATTGTCGTGCACCCCTCGGGCAAATTTCTCTACGCTTCCAACCGCGGCCACGACAGCATCGCTGTCTTCGCCATCGACCCCGCCAAAGGCACGCTCACCCTGGCCGGCGACTTCCCGACGCAGGGCAAAGCCCCGCGAAATTTTGCCCTCGACCCCACCGGCAATTTTCTGCTCGCCGCCAACCAGGATTCCAACAACATCGTCATCTTCCACATCAACCTTTCCACCGGAGCCCTAACTCCCACAGGCCAAATCGCGCAAGTCCCTGCTCCCGTCGACATCGTTTTCACCGCAACGAAATAATGACTAATAACGTCCCTCCGTTTGGAGGACCGATTCCTGTGTTGCTTCGCTTCGCGCTACCATGGGCCTCACGACCATGAAGCCCAGCGCGACATTTGTGACCGTGGTGCCGAGTGTTGTCGCCATCGCGCTGGTAATTCACTTCGCCAAGCCGCCTTGGAGCGCGGCGCGAATCATCGGTCTGGTGTTGATGGTGACAGGTTTCGGTTTTCTTACCGTGGCGCGAATAAATCTCGGGAATTCCTTTTCCGTCACTCCCCAGGCAACGGCACTTGTGACCAAGGGGATCTACGCGCGCATTCGCAATCCGATTTATGTCTTTTCCACTATCGGCCTGGCGGGAGCATCTCTTTTCTCCGGCAAGCCGATTCTCCTGCTCCTTCTCTTGCCGCTGATCGTCATGCAAACGCGGCGAGCGCGCAGTGAGGCGCGCTTGCTCGAGCAGAGATTTGGCGAAGCCTATCGCCGCTACAAAGCCGAAACCTGGTTCTGACCACCTTGCTCCGGTCGCAGCCAGTCACTTCCGTTTCTTCCCGACGTTAGAGTACAATCTCGCGCCATGGCTAAACGCAAACAACCGAAGGGCGCTCGCGCGTCACGAAAATCTAGGCGAAAAGCGTCCGACTCGCGGAGCAATAAATCCGTCAAACACCCCAAGAGCGCTGTGGCTCTGATGGTCAGCATGAGCGCCAAGTCCGGGCAGGAACTGCTTTTGCAAGCGGAGCTTAGCGCGCTGGTCCGGCCCACGCGGAAAGAAGAAGGGTGTCTGGCCTACGATCTGCACCGCTCCACCGATGTTCCTGAAAATTTTCTATTCTTCGAGATATGGGCCAGCCGCGAGGCTCACGCCGCCCACAAGCAGACACCACATTTTCTTCGCTGGAATGCTCGCAAGGACACGTTGCTGGCCGCGAAGGAATCAACGTTCTGGAAAAAAATCTCCTGACGTTCAGCAACGAGGGATCGGGTGGCCGACCCTCCGATTTTGCCAGCCGGGGGGCGACAACAAGAATGGGACGCGCTTCCTCTGCTGTGATTCTTCTTTGTTTTTTCTTTTTCGGGCGCTAACTCTCCGGCGGCCCCAGATAATATCCCGGCCGCGCACGCACTTTTACCCCGGCGCGATCCACGCTCACTTTAATTTCGTGATAACCGGATTCACCAGTCCCTGTAGGCGTGTAGCTCAGGCTGTATTGCGAATGCAACTCCCCGCCAATCTCGTCAATCGCCTTTTCGATGGAGCGATCCCGGAACGTCGCCAGGTGCGCGCCGCCCGTGGCCACGGCGGCGGTCTCTAGCGCGTGATCCTTGATCTGATTCTCCGCGTGCTGCACGGCCCATACGGCGAGCGCCAGCAAATCTATGTTCCCGTACCGATTCTCTTCGCTCGTTGGCGTTTGCACCGTGCCGGGCAGGGGCGGCTGCGGAAAAGTTCCCGGCGGCGTCGCCGAAATCCGCCGCTTATCCGGTTTTGCTTGTAGCTGCGCGCGGGTGGTCGACAGCCCCACGCTATAGATGGTTATGTTTGCCAACTGCGCCTGCCGCAGCACCTCGCCCAGTTTCGTTCCACTTCCCACATCGGTGGCTTCCGACAGTATCAGCAGCACTCTCCGCCGCCCTGAAGTTTCCGCCGTCGCTGCCGGCCGGCTCGTCAGCATCTCCACTCCCACCGCCATGGCGTCGTACAGCCGCGATCCCGACGCGCCCTGCCCCATCCCGCCAATCGTTTTCTCGATTACCTCGCCGTCCCCGGTAAAATCCTGCAGTTTATCCACGGAGTCGTTGAAGCCCACAACGGCCGCCTCCCCGATCGGTCCCATCACCGTTTGCGAAAATAAAATCCCGCTCTTGCGAATCTCTGGAAATATCGAATCGATGCGCGAGCTGGTCTCGATGAGAATCACGACCGATAGCGGATCGCCGCCCAGGTCGAAGTGGGTAATTTTCTGCGCCACGCCGTTGTCCGTTACCACAAAATTCTTCGCTTCCAGATCGTGAACCATTTGTCCGCCCGGGTCGCGCACCGTCACCGGGGTATTCACAAGCTCTACGCGCACCTTCAAGCGCGCCTGCACTTCCGGCGGCGGTTGCTGCACGTCCACGCCCGGTTTTGGCGGAATCGGGCCCTGCGGGGCCTGGGCAAAAGCCGCTATAGCTGCGAAACACAATCCAAGGAGCGCCACCCCGCATCGTGCACCTATGATATTTGTGGCCATAAATTTCACGTCACATCAAACAAGTTCAAATCGCGGTTCAGATTCACCCTTCTTCATGAGGCGGCTCTGGCGCTCGAACGTACGAATACATTATCGGCCGCCATGTAACACCCTTCTCACTCTCCGCTTCTCTTGTTTCGCAAGCCAGCACACAATATAAGTAGTCACACGAAGCGCCGCACTGCCGGATTCGACGCGCTTGACACCGCAGACGTTGCCGCGGCTATCCCCGCTTTTTGAAATTGATGGCCCGCAATTCGGAGAGAAAGCATGTCCCCGCGATTACCGAAACTGAAGCCCCGCCACGCGCCCAAAGCTCCCCATGAAGACGCCGAGTTTCTACAAAGCACGCCCGCTCGCCCTTTGCGCATTCTGGCGGAATATATTCATCCGTACGTGCAGCTGAAAAAGCAGGGCATCGCCGATACCATCGTCATTTTCGGATCAGCACGCATCCTGCCACGCGACCTGGCGCTGGCCCGCTACAGTCGCCTGAAAGACACTCCCGCGCACAAGATCAAAGCTGCCAATCGCGTCAAGCATCGCGCCGCCATTCATCGCGCCAAGAGTTTGCTGGAAATGTCCCGCTACTATGAAGAGGCCCGCCAGCTCGCGCACCGCATCACCGCCTGGTCCATGACCCTCGGCCCTCACCCGCGCCGGTTTGTCATCTGCTCCGGCGGCGGTCCCGGCATTATGGAAGCCGCCAATCGCGGCGCCACGGAAGCCGGCGGTAAATCCATCGGCTTGTCGATCGAGTTGCCGCACGAACAATTCGCCAACGCCTACATCAGCCCCGAGCTCAGTTTCAATTTTCACTATTTTTTTATGCGCAAGTTGTGGTTCGCGCAGATCGCCAAGGCCTTGATCGTTTTTCCCGGTGGCTTTGGCACCCTCGATGAACTCATGGAAATGCTCACGCTGATGCAGACGCATAAACTAGCGGAGAACAACCTCATCCTCATCTACGGGCGCAAATATTGGGATGAAGTCCTGAATTGGAAGGCGCTCGTCAATCGCGGAACGATTAACGAGAGAGAATTCAAAATGTTGCAGTTCGCGGACACGGTCGACGAAGCGTTCGAACACATACGCACCGGGCTGGAGAAACACCACATGAAGGTCGATTCATTTCTTCAGTCCTGATGTTCAATAACGTATCAAGGGCCTACCGCATCGTCTAAGCCTTTGTAAGTGCATCCCTGTATAGCTCCCATCACCCAGTCGACCGTACGCTCCCTTGTCGAGGATTTTCTCGCAAGGAGAGAAATACATGAACCTGCCACATCATTGGAGACAGTACGGAAAAATCGCTCTGATAGCCGCCGGCCTAACGACTCTTGGCGCGTTAAATGCACCTGCCAGCCGCGCCGACCATAACTCAAATTGCCAAGTGCGTCTGGCCAAGGCGGACCATCGCCTCCATGAAGCCATCGAACATCACGGATACCGCAGCGGCCAGGCCGACCATGCCCGGCGTCAGCTTGCTGACGCCCGCGAGCATTGCTACACCACCTACCACGAGTGGTGGGATGAAGACTCCAAGGCCTGGCACAGTGACCGCGATTGGAAAGAAGACGATCACGAGCACTATCGTGACAAGGACAAGGACCACGACCACGACAACGATCATCGCTAGAGTCGCGAGTTAGAAAACAAACGGCGACACCAGGCGCAGCCTTACGGGCTGCGCCTTTTCTTTTCCGGCGCACCACACAATCCTATACATCACGTAATGGATGCGGGCTTACCCACCAAGGATTAAGAGCGGCAAGTGCATCGCGCGCATCTACCAAGTACCAAGGCGAAAACCTAGTATCGCGTCAGATCGTACTTTTTTTGGCTAAGTCCTCGATGCATAGGCGTCTACAAATAATATGGCATTGTTTCGACAACGTACCCCTTGAAGTCAGTAAAAAAAAGGGCGCCCATCGCAGGCGCCCACAAAAGGCTGTCGAATTGTTAAACGCTTAGTTTATCAAGCCGCTCGTCGCGAACTCGCCGGAGCCGACACCGGCGTATCCGGCAATTCCTCCGAAAACACCGCCTGAAACCGCCGCGTCTCGTCCTGATCGTGCAGCAGCACTACCGGCACGACCCGAAACGACCCATCGCACGTGCGGCAATGTGTTGCCTCTCCCTGCAAGTCTTGCAAAAAACCATCCGTGAAGTGATACTGCGCTCGCTCGCGCCGGGCGTTCTTCTGGCCTCGCGCGCCGCAGTGCGGACAGGCATATTCCACCGTGTCGCGCTGCGGATCGCGGTCCAGAGCGGCCCAGCCCGTGCGGCGCACACCTATTGTTTCCACACTGCGCCGGTCCATGGCATTGCCCTCCTTGGGATCCACGTCCACATGAATGTGATGCACCAGGGTCCTACTTTGTTACAGTTCTCTAAATTTTCCGCGAAACCTTCTCAATCCACATAACTTATGGCTTTCCCGTGGTCAGCTCGTCGAGCCGACCACGCGGGAACTTCCCTGCATCCACGGTGTCCAACAAAGTGAGGCACGCGCGAGCCTCACATCCCTGCGAGCGCGGCGCCGGCTAACTGAAGCACTCCATCAGGAAGCCGGTGCCGCCAATTTCACAATTATGCATTTTCAAAGGAGGCCCGTGGTGTCTTCAAAATCAAATGCAAAACAAAATCCCGCAGAAACCGACCTCGGCTCGCTGCGTTCCTGCCTTGTCGAAGGCGACCCCGCGCTAATAACCCGCAACCGTCGGCTGCGCCGCCGTTCCTTGTTGCTTTCCGTGATCCTTCAGATCGCCGTCCTCACCGCGCTGATCCTGGTTCCACTCCTGTCAAAAACCGAGCCCCTCCCCGCCGCTATCGTAATGCCGATGCCTCCCTACCATCGTGTGGCTGGCGCCACTCATCCCACTCAACATTCGCGTCCCACCACGCCAACACGTGGATTCAGTTTCTGCCTCACGTGTCCTCCCGTACTCCCGCACCCAACTTCAAACACAAACAGTCTGACAACCAATATTGAACCGGTTCCGGGCGTTGGCACCGGTTCCGAGCCGGGCCCCGAATGCCTCGGCTGCATCCCATTAGCCGGAAAGAGCAACCCCCAGCCTGACATTCCTCGCCCTCCCACTCCCCGTGTCGTTCACTTAAC
>JBBSFG010000255.1:0-5930 GCA_038238965.1 Candidatus Acidiferrales bacterium
GTCGCGCCGATCAGCGTGAAGTGCCCTAGCTGAAATGGATGAATGCGCGCCCCCGGCCCTTGTCCGATAATCAGGTCCACGCGAAAATCTTCCATCGCGGGGTAGAGCACTTCTTCGACGGCGGGTTGCAGCCGGTGAATCTCATCCAGAAAAAATACTTCTTTGGTTTCCAGGGAAGTAAGAATCGCCGTCAAATCGCCTTTGCGTTCGAGTAGTGGACCCGCGCTGGTCTTAATCGGGACTTGCAGCTCGTTGGCGATAATCTGCGCCAGCGTGGTCTTACCCAGTCCCGGCGGCCCGTACAGCAGCACGTGATCGAGCGCCTCGCCGCGGCTGCGCGCCGCCTCGATGGCAATCAGAATATTTTCCTTTACTCGTTTTTGCCCGATGTACTCATCCAGGCGCTTGGGCCGCACGCTGGCTTCAATGCGCGCGTCTTCGTCAAACGCCTGCGCGGAAACAATGCGCTCCGCCGTTTTCTGCGCCGCCATCCGCTTAGCCGTCCCGTCCGTCATGCTAGGAAGTCCTTGCCGCGCGGCCCTTACTCTGGCTCAGCGCCTGCAACGCCGCGCGCAACAATTTTTCAAAGTTGGCCGCGCCCGATTCCTTGCGCGCTTCCTCAACTGTTTTTTCCGCGACCCGCGCTTCGTAACCTAAATTGATCAGCGCCGAAACCACATCGGCTTCCACGCCTTCCGGTGAACTCGCCGCCGGACGTTCCACTTCCACCACCACCGCTTCCAGCCTATCTTTCAATTCCACCACCATGCGCTCCGCTGTTTTTCTGCCCACGCCCGGAATCTTCGTCAAGCGCGCCAGATCGTTCCCGCGTATCGCCGGCACCAGTTCGTCCACGCTCATCCCCGACAAAATCTTCAACGCCAGGCTCGGCCCCACGCCGGAAGCAGAAATCAGTAGCTCAAAAAGATGTTTCTCGCGCGAGGAAACAAATCCATACAACGATAGCGCGTCTTCGCGCACGTGCGTATGAATCAGCAGGGTTATTTCGGTGTGAAGCTCGCCCAGCGCGGCAAACGTCGACAGCGGTACCAGCACCACATAGCCCACGCCGCCCACATCCACCAAAACCTGGTTCGGCCTTTTTTCGGCGAGCCGTCCGCGCAACTGGCCAATCATGGAATGAGAGTATTGACGACGGTCACCGGCCTGTCAACAAACGTGAGGCGTTTACCTTTCAGTCTCCCAGGCGGGAGAGTGGGGCAAGCTGTCTGTCTTCTTTCGGCGCACCCTGCATGAGTTCAACTATCATCGCAAAGAGATGATTGCGGGTTTCAACTCTGACTCCCGCGCGAGTGATATAGCGAATCACGATGTCGAGACCAGCCCCCGCCGGACGGACATTGACGGACGGCATGGCGCTGAACTGCGGCGACCCTTCTTCATGGGTCACTCGCTTCCATTCCGTTTCCGCCATTTTGGCGTCCGCTTCGGTGGTCTTCACCGTTGCTTCGTAGATTCCCTTGATCAGCGGATGAATGTCCGTGCCGGAAGGAACACTTACTTTTATTTCATCCCACATCCACTGACCTACGGTGGAGAAGTTGAAATACTTGCCGCGTATGGCGTAGCCATTCAGGAACGAGACTCGTCTTCCGGTGGGATGGCCGTTGGCAGTCCAGTTTCCCGTCTCCAGCAGCCAGGTGCGGAACAGACCGAGATGGACTACCTCTCCCCCAACACCATCGATTTCGACCCAATCTCTTACCCTGACGCCGTTTGGCCCCATCAAAACAAACCAGCCGCAGAAGGCTAAAATAAAATCCTGAAAGACTACGGTTAGTCCCGCGGTGGCCAGACCCAGGATCGTGGGCGTCTGCCGGGGCACACCAAAAATGACCAGCAGGATCAGCAAGAGGCCGACCAGTTGCGTTCCCAGATTCAAAACTGTTTTCAAGGTCTGCTTTTGGCGAGGATCGTGAACCATCTTCTCCAAGGCCTGCTGGAGAGCCCATCCCGCGAGAATCGCCAGCATGACTATGGCTGCGATCAAAGCCAGAGATCGCAATAGCAGGTGAACCACGATCTTTTGCTGTATCTCGACTTGCTGACCCCATCGCCCGTAGAGTGCTACAAGTTGCTGTTGCGTTCCCAGGCGATCGTTGAGGATGCTCTGGACGTTTTGCTGAGCAGTTATCTGCTGCAGCCGGGCGATTCGGTCGGAGCTTGATTCTCCAGCTGTTTTCTCACCCGGGCCGACCACTTCTGCCTTGAGCGCGACCTGATCGGCCGCCAACGCGTCCGCGTCGGCGCGGGCCAATTGCTGAGCTTCGATGATCAGTTGTTTCCTGTTGCCGAGGGAATGCAACGTGGATAGCTGCCGGGCCAGGGTCTTGTATTGTTCGGCGGAGGCGACGGCCGTTTGTCCATCGTCCTTAGAGGCGCTATCCCGGTACTGCTTCATGGCGGCCTGGCGTGCCGCGAGTTCTTGCTGGAGTTTGACCCGCTGATCGCCGGTTTCGCGAGCGAGTTCTTGCATCGAATTGGCCAGTTCGTTCTGGTCCAGGCCAAGTTGAGCCTTGGCAACCTCCAAGTCGCTGCCATTGGAAACTGCAGCCGCTGGTTTCTTGCCCGCGCCTGTAGCTGTTGATGCGATGAGATCCTGATCGTTCTTGATGGTCTCCTGAAGTTCGGTAACCCTTTGCTGCAAGGCCAATGCTTTGCCGCTTAGATTAGGTTTTTCAAGGCTGGCCTGCCTCAGTGACTGCGAGAAGGCCTGATCGATTTCGTGATCGGCAAGGCGTTCGGCATCGCGAGCGAGTTCTATCTCCTCGGCCGACTGTGCCAAGGCCGCCAGAGTTGCGGCGGTCTGCCATGGCCGCTGGTCCACAACTCCCCGCGGAACGTAGGCTCCCGTCCACTCTCCCGTTCTGGGTTGCAAAAACGGAAGATACGCCATCACGCCGCGGGTCATGAACGCACCCGCCAGGGTGACGGTCAAGACAAGCAGCATGGCTAGCACAATGACGACGCGGGCCCGGTTCATGCGCACACCTTTGGTTTGGAGCTGTAGTTAACTGTAACGCGAATGGAGAACAAGTTTGGGTTGGGTGCCCGGACAGGTGTCCGAACGCTAATTTCATTTATCTGGCAGGAGAGGTGGTTGGCGCACAGTAAATGGCTGCTCGATTCTGATCCGGCAATCCATTGGCAGGTCATGAGGGACCTTGTAGTGCACCAACTCCTCGGGGTCAGCGGCGGGTGCGGTCTTTGCGGACGGCTTCGTCGATCAGCGCGCCAAGTTCGCTGCGCGTGAGTGAAACATGGTCGCCTGCCGATTCGCCTCCGTCGCTGGTCAGCGGGAGATCGGCCCCTCCGCCGGGTGGCGGCGCCACGAAATATCGCGCCCGCGCGGCCATCAGCTTGGCCACTTCGCGACTGGAAAGCAGTGTGGGCTCGCCGACGGTTTCCGCCGCCATCGTGATTTTCGCGCAATGCTCGATGGTCTCCATGCGAAAAAATGCGGTCAGCAAATCGGGCCCGCAGGTCACCGCCCCATGATTCGCCAGCAGCAGCGCGTCGTAGTGCGGCACGAACGGCTCGATGGCCGCGCTTAATTCCGGCGTGCCCGGCGTGGCATAGCGCACCAGTGGAATCTGCCCCAGCCCGATAATCACTTCCGGCAGCAACGCCTGGTCCAGCGCGCGGCCGGCTACGGCAAATCCCGTGGCCGTGGGAGGGTGCGCGTGGCAAATGGCCTGCACGTCCGGGCGCATGCGATAAAACAAAAGATGCATGGCCACCTCCGACGACACTTTACGGCGGCCGGAAATGTGCGCGCCGTTCAAATCCGTAACCACCAGGTCTTCCGGCGACAACGTACCCTTATTCATGCAAGTCGGCGTATTGATAATTCGGCCATCATCCAAACGTACGGAAAGATTACCTTCGCAGGCCACGATGTAGCCGCGTTCGTACAGCCACCGGCCGGCAATGCAAATGTCGCGGCGGTGCTGCTCTTCGGTTTTCGTCGAACCTGGTAAAAGTGCGTCCGTGGTCATGGCCCGGCCCTTTCCTCGCGTCGAATTTTCGCGCAAGTCCGAAATTCAATATTCCAACCTCCCTCCGGGTGCGCAGAGGGATGCCTTTTCGTCGGGACGCACAGAAAGGATGAGAAGCCTAATACAAACCACAAAGAGATGCTAGGCGTAAATTCCGCGTAGCTTCAGTGCGCTGGCGACCCGGTCAATGGCCAGCATGTATGCGGCGATGCGATTATTTACCTTGTGCGCTTCCGCGTAGCGCACCACTTCGTCGAAAGCATGCTCCATCACATCCAGCAGGCGTTCGTTCACTTCGCTCTCGCGCCAGAAAAAGCCCTGCCGGTCCTGCACCCACTCGAAATAACTGACCGTCACACCCCCGGCGTTGCCCAGAATATCCGGCACGGTGAAAATTCCCTTGGCATCCACGATGGCATCCGCTTGCCACGTCGTCGGCCCGTTAGCACCTTCGCAAAGGATTTTTGCCTGCACCTGCTGGGCGTTTTCCGCGGTGATCTGATTCTCAATGGCCGCCGGGATAGCGATTTCGCATGGTTGAAAAAGCACTTCCCGCGCCGTCATTTTTGTTCCGCCGCCGGGAAAGTCCTGCAGCGCTTTTTTCTGTACATACACCCACTCGATTACTTTGGGAATATCAAAACCATTCTCGTTGTACAGTCCGCCGCCAATGTCCGCCAGCCCGACGATTTTGTAACCCGCCTTTTGCATCAGGTCGGCCGCCAGCGAGCCCACGTTTCCAAATCCTTGAATCACTACACGACAGCCTTGCTTGCGGATCCCCGTTTTGGCCAGGGCTTTATCGCAGCAGATCATCACTCCGCGCCCGGTAGCTTCACGCCGCCCCGCGGATCCACCCAACTCGATGGGCTTGCCCGTCACCACCGCGGTAGTCGCCTGGCCCAGATGCATCGCGTATGTATCCATCACCCACGCCATGGTTTGTTCGCCAGTGCCCACATCCGGCGCGGGCACATCCTTTTCCGGACCTAGCCAGTTAGCCAACTCCGCTGTATATCGTCGCGTCATGCGTTCCAGCTCACCGCGCGACATTTTTCGCGGATCGCAAATAATGCCGCCCTTCGCCCCGCCAAAGGGAATATTTACCACTGCGCATTTCCAGGTCATCCAGGTCGCCAGGGCGCGAACTTCATCGAGAGATACGTCCGGCGCGTAGCGAATCCCGCCTTTGCCCGGCCCGCGCACTGTGGAATGCAAAACGCGGTAGCCGGTGAACACTTCCAACTGGCCGTTATCCATTCCTACCGGAATATAGAGAGTGATTTCTTTGCTGGGATATTTCAGATAGCGGTACAGTCCCTGCTCGAGCCCCAATTTGTTTGCTGCCACCTCAAAACGCGCTTCCGCGTTCTGATACACATTCATTTCTTCCGGTGCGGGACCGTGCGCCATGCAAAGCTCTCCTTCGATGTCCAAACTGCCGCTGATGCGGTCGTGATTTCACTCTACGGAACGCGAGTTCGCGCGAGCTGAATTGAAGGCCAATAAAAGTAGGAAATGACGGGCTACCCACCCGCCCTTTGACTGGCTGGGCGTCAGTATACGAACCCCAACATCTGCCCGCAAGCCAGACCTACTGGCGGTTGCCATGCAATTGGTTCAACTTGAAACTGCCACGCTATTACCTCTAAATGTGCAGGGCACAAGGTCTCACATGTCCCCGCCGTGGAGATGAGGGAGATTGAAAACCTTGAGCTGGCAAGGGGAAAATTTGATTTCCAAGTGTCCAATTTTGAACAGACGGCAGAGGGCGGAGACGATAACTTTCAGCTAGATGTAGGAGGTATACACACGATGCCGGAGCAAAAGTGCTTCCGGGGACGCCATCGCGTGTAGACCCCGGGCGGCGGCCAGTGCTTATCTCTTGCACTTCGGCCGCCGCTCTCATTA
>JBBSFG010000256.1:0-5902 GCA_038238965.1 Candidatus Acidiferrales bacterium
GCTTCATGAAATTCTCCTACCTCTCATTTCCCCGGTCGTTCCGGCGGCTTCGGGACGGAGGTAACGCGGTTTCCGCGGCTGGCATGGTACCGCGAGATGGAATGTGCGTCGATGTATTCCATTAAACCGGAGGGTCTGCCCGGGGCGCCGATTTGCCAAAATTGGCCGGCCAGTCCACACTGGAATTGCTCGTGCCGTGCAGTTTCCCGCCCACACCCGCCTGGGCTTTTGTCGATTCCACATTAACACTTTTGTTATACGCCGATTTCTGTAGATAATGGGCCTCCCCTTGAATCCTGAGGCACTCACGAGGCAGAAAGCAGCACCTATGCGCCACACCCCAAAGCGAGCCCGAAAGCCCAAGGCGCCGCGGGACTTCCCGCAACTGAAAAAGGCCGCGACAGGCATTACCGGGTTCGATGAGATCACTTCCGGAGGGCTTCCTGCCGGTCGGCCGACTATCGTGTGCGGGGGACCCGGATGCGGAAAGACCATGTTCGCTATGGAGTTTCTGGTGCGAGGAGCGACGGAATTCGGCGAACCGGGCGTGCTGATGACGTTTGAAGAGACGTCCGAGGAGATGAGCCGCAATGTGGAATCTCTGGGATTCGGCTTGAAGGGACTGGTGGCGCGGAAAAAATTATTCCTGGATTATGTGCGCGTGGAACCCAGCGAAATTCAAGAAACAGGCGAATACGATCTGGAGGGTTTGTTTATCCGGCTGCAGCACGCGGTGGACTCCATCGGGGCAAAGCGCGTGGTGTTGGACACGCTGGAGGCGGTGTTCTCCGGCTTTTCGAATGCCGGCGTGCTGCGCGCGGAAATTCGCCGGCTATTCCGCTGGCTGAAGGATCGCAGGCTGACCACCGTGGTGACCGCCGAAAGGGGAGACGGAACGTTCACGCGTTACGGGCTGGAGGAATACGTTTCGGACTGCGTGATCGCGCTGGACCACCGGGTGATCGACCAGATTTCCACGCGGCGCATGCGCATCGTGAAATACCGCGGCTCTTCGCACGGAACGGATGAATATCCGTTTTTGATCGACAAAAAGGGATTTTCCGTTTTGCCGTTGTCGTCCATTCGGTTGAACCACAAAGTTTCGAAAGAACGCATTTCTTCCGGCGTAAAGGATCTGGACGGCATGCTGGAGGGCAAAGGCTACTACAAGGGCTCTTCGGTGCTGGTGTCCGGCACGGCCGGGTCGGGCAAGTCCACGCTGGCTGCGCATTTCGCCAGCGAAGCCTGCCGCGACGGCAAGCGCGCCATCTACTTTGCATTTGAAGAATCCGCCGCGCAGGTTACGCGCAACATGCTTTCGGTGGGAGTCGACCTGGGCCGGCACATCAACAAGGGGCTTTTAAAGTTTTGCGCCTGGCGCCCCACACAGCATGGTCTGGAAATGCATCTGCTGCGCATTCACGAGCTGGTGGATGAATTCAAGCCGCAGGTGGTCATCGTGGACCCCATTACCAACCTGGTGAGCACCAATGCTCGCGAGGTGCAGGCTATGCTGATGCGGTTGCTCGATTTTCTGAAGGACCGGCAGGTTACCGCGTTGTTCACCACGCTGACGAGTAATCGCGGTGCGGAAGAGCAGACGGAGGTGGGCATTTCCTCTCTTGCGGACACCTGGATTCTATTGCGCGACCTGGAGTTCAACGGCGAGCGCAACCGCTGCCTGTACGTCTTGAAGTCGCGAGGCATGGCGCACTCCAACCAAATTCGCGAATTCATGTTGAGCCGCAACGGCGTGCGCTTGCTGCCCGTCTATGAAGGTGACGGGGCGGTCTTCACGGGCTCGGCGCGTGTCGCCCAGCAAGCACGCGACCGGTCAGAGAAATTGCGCGCTCAGCAGGAACTTGAGAATAAGCGTAAACAATTTTCTTTCAGAAAAGCCGTCCTAGAGTCTCAGATCGCCGCTTTGCGCTCCGAATTGGCGGCGGGACAGACCGAATCTGCGCGCGTGAGCCACCAGCAGAAGGAATACGATGAGCGGATGGCGCTTGAGCAAATTGAGATAGGGAAGAGCCGTGGTGTGCACTCGGGACGTCCCGAGCGAAACAGTTAATCGATGGGGACCCGAGTGAAATCGAAAACCGCAAAACCACAGGACACGAAAACGGGAATGGTCAAGGATGCTTTGGCCGGCAAAGATGGTCTTGCCAGCGGCGCCAGCAAGGGTGGCCTGGACCACAAAGATGGAGTGCGCGCCAAAAATACCCAGCCAATACTGGAATTGCGACTGTACGTGGCCGGGCAAACGCCAAAATCGTTGATCGCGCTGAGGAACTTGAAGAAAATATGCGAAGAACACCTGCAGGGGCGCTACCGCCTGCACGTAATCGACCTGGTAAAAACTCCGCAACTGGCGCAGAACGATCAGATTCTGGCCATTCCTACATTGGTGCGCAACCTGCCGCACCCTATTCGCAAGATTATCGGGGATCTGTCGGATACCCAGCGTGTTCTGGTGGGCCTCAATCTTCGAGCCGGAGCGAAATAACGTGAAGCGCATCGCAAAATCCAGGTTGAAAAGAAAAAATGCCGCGAATACAAACCGCAAAGCGCGCAAGCAAGCGGCACGGCGATACATTCTCCGGCTGTACATCACCGGGCAAACCCCGCGATCGCTGCGGTCGGTCGAAAACCTGCGCGCGCTGTGCAACAAATACCTGGCCGGGCAATTCGAACTGGAAGTGGTGGATATTTATCAGCAGCCGGCCATGGCCGCGGCGGGCCAGATTATCGCTGCGCCAACATTGATCAAGTCCATGCCGCTGCCGCTGCGCCGCCTGGTGGGCGATTTTTCAGACCAGAAGCGAGTAATACTCGGGCTGGACTTAAGGTTGGACGGAGAGTAAGGGCGTGGCCAAGCGAAAGAAAAAACCGGTGAAGCGAGAAAGTGCGAGCAGTTTGCGCGCGCGCGTCGTCGAGCTGGAAGAGACGTTGCGAGCCATCCGCATGGGCGAGGTGGATGCCGTGCTGGTTTCCGGCCCGGCGGGCGACCAGGTTTTTACGCTGCAAGGAGCGGAGCATCCTTACCGCCTGATGGTGGAAACCATCGACGAGGGCGCCGCTACGCTGGGCGATGACGGCACGGTGCTTTACGCCAACCGAAGCTTTGCGGAGATTTTCGACGTGCCGCTGGAAAAGTTCATCGGCGCGTCTCTGAGCGATTCCGTCTTTGGGGCCGATCGGGAGTTGGTGAATACGCTGATCGCGGATGCCAATACAAACATCGTTCGAGGGGAATTCCGCCTGGACACCCGCAGGCAGCGGCCGCGCACCATCCGTTTAACGCTGAGCCCGGTCCGCGAGCAAGGCGGGCATACCATTTGCGTAGTGGCCACGGAGCTGACCGAGTTGGTGGAGACCAACGAAGCGCTGCGCGTCAGCGAACTTTCCCTGCGCCAGCTTTCCGCGCGGCTTTTGAAATTGCAGGACGAAGAGCGGCGGCGCATCGCGCGCGACCTGCACGACACCACCGGCCAGAAAATCGCGGTGCTCTCCATGTCCCTGGACCGCCTGACCAAACTGATGGACACCCGAAGAGCCGACGTGAAGGAAACCCTGCTGGAATCCCGCGAGACGGTAGGCAAAATCGGCGAAGAAATTCGCACGCTCTCTTACCTGTTGCATCCCCCGCTGCTCGATGAATGCGGGCTGGCGTCGGCGGCACTGTGGTACGCCGAAGGATTCAAGAAGCGCAGCGGCATCCAGCTAAACGTGGACATCGACGAGCAACTCGTGCGTCTTTCGATCGATGCCGAGACGGCATTGTTTCGCGTGTTGCAGGAAAGCCTGACGAACGTGCACCGCTATTCGGGCAGCGCCAGCGCGGACATTCGAATTTTCAACCAGGACAGGACCGTCCACTTGGAAATAGTGGATCATGGCAAAGGTATTCGCGCCGTGACGGACCGTTCGCCGTTTGCCGGTCCTCCGTCTCTGGGAGTTGGCATTCCGGGCATGCGCGAACGCATCCGCCAGTTGGGCGGGCAACTGGATGTCGAATTCAGACCGGATGGCACGCGCGTGAAAGCGTCGTTGCCGATGGAGGCAGCATCGGAAGATCTCACGGCGGAGACCAGCGCCGAGCCGTACGAACAAGCGACGGAGCAACGAAGCGAGAAGTCGGCGGATAGCAAGCTTCGCAAACGCATTTTGATCGCCGACGATCACGAAGTGATGCGGCGAGGTATGCGCGGGCTGGTGGAAAGCCAGGAAGAGTGGGTGGTGTGCGGCGAAGCCATTGAAGGAAACGAAGTGGTGCGCAAGACGCGGGAGCTGCGTCCCGACTTGCTGATTCTGGATATCAACATGCCCGGCCTCAGCGGGATCGACGCTGCGCTGCAGATTTTGAGAGACAATCCGGAAACCAGAATACTTTTTTTCACGGTGCACGATTCACCGCAGGTGATACGCGAAATCTCCAACCTTGGCGCGCGAGGGTATGTGTCCAAATCCCGCGCGGGTAACGATCTGGTCGCCGCGGTGCGCGCGGTGCTGGCAGACAAAAAGTTTTTCCCCGGCGTGGCCGCGGCATCTTCCTAGCTGTCGAATTTTGCTGCGCGAAGTCCAGAAAGTTTTTGTAAGATTTTCCCCTACAGCCTTTCCCCGATTGAACTGTTTATGCGCGAGGCGAACCATTGGACCTGGAGCTATTCCGCATGCGGTTGATGCGGCGCTCCCATTCCAAACAAGTCGAGGTAAGTGATGAGTGAAAAACAATTGAATGGATTCCGCGTCGCGATTCTGGCGACCAACGGATTTGAAGAAGCGGAACTGCTGGAACCGCGCAAGGCACTGGACGAAGCCGGCGCGCGCACTACCGTAATCGCACCGAAGGCTGGAAAAATTCAAGGCATGAAGCACGACGAAAAATCGCAGAGCGTTACGGTGGATACTACACTGGGCAATGCGAATCCTGCCGATTTCGACGCCGTGCTGCTGCCCGGCGGCGCGCTGAACGCCGACGCGATTCGCGTCGAGCAGGCGGCGCAGAAATTCGTGCAGGAAATGGACCGGGCGCGAAAGCCCATCGCGTTCATCTGTCACGCGCCGTGGCTGCTGGTTTCCGCGGGACTTGCCAAGGGCCGCACGCTGACGAGCTACCACACCATTCAGGACGACCTCCGCAACGCCGGCGCCAAGTGGGTGGACAAGGAAGTGGTGCGCGACGGCAATTGGGTAAGCAGCCGTCAGCCCACGGACATTCCGGCATTCAATCGTGAAGTGCTGATGCTATTCAGCGAACCGAAAGCACGCACGCGGTCGGCGACATAGATTCCCCGCAAGTCGATTCCCCGCGCGACTCGATCCGGTAACCCCCGGCCTTTACTGGCCGGGGGTTTCTTTTTTTCCGAACCATTATTGCGATTGTGGCGAATGAGGTGGATGCAAACAGTAGATTCGTCACCCGCCTGGAAAGGCGGCGGGATTCGAAATGACAATGCCTTGGTGGTTGCCAACATCCAAAGAATGCAGGGAGGTTTAGGAAATAGATCGAATGGAGATTCCTCTGCTGCGCGGGGATTTGGCTCGCGCTCCTTGTAAGTCCGCGCCGCTATCGCATAAAATTCAAGCGCTTCACACCGGGTCGTTTTTGAAGGAGCTTCATGTCTCATCGTATTGCGGCAAAAATTACGGGTGTGGCGGGTTGTGTTCCGCCCAAGGTGCTGACCAACGCCGACCTGGAAAAAATGGTGGCTACCAACGACGAATGGATCCGCACACGCACAGGCATCCGCGAGCGGCACATCGTGGAGAAGGGTACGCCAACTTCAACGCTGGCGGTAGAAGCCGCGAAAATCCTGTTGGAGCAGACCAGGACGGATCCCACAGAAATCGGAATGATCGTGGTGGCTACGGTGACGCCGGACATGATGTTTCCGGCGAC
>JBBSFG010000257.1:0-5882 GCA_038238965.1 Candidatus Acidiferrales bacterium
ATGCTCCGGCAAACTTGATCACGATTTTCATTGCAGTGCGGTGTGCTCCTCTATCCCCAGGATGTGATTGAAATTCTGGACGGCCTGCCCGGCGGCGCCTTTGCCAAGATTGTCCAGGCAAGAGACGATCACCAGCCGGCGTCCTGCTTTATCCAGGACAAAACCGATATCGCAGAAATTTGTATGCGCCACATGCTGCAGCTCCGGCAGCGATCCGGCCGGCCAGATCCGCACCATGGCTCGCCCAGCGTAGAATTTGCGATACAGCGCCTCAATCGCCTCGCCGGTTTGCTGCGATTCCAGGTTCACGTAAATGGTGGAAAGGATGCCGCGGCTGATGGGCAACAAGTGCGTGGAGAAGATCACCTGCGTCTCGGCGAGACCGGTATGCTCTAGAATTTCCGGCGTATGGCGGTGCGAAAACAGATTGTAGGCTTTGAAATTCTCGTCCACCTCGACGAATTGCAGATCGCGGCGCAATTCCTTCCCGGCGCCGCTCGCCCCGGACTTGCAATCGCACACGATGCCGGTGCCCGCGGCGATCCAGCCCGCATCCGTCAGCGGGCGAAGAGCCAGGATAACGCTGGTCGCATAGCAACCGGGGTTGGCCACGATACGCGCATCCTTGATCTTGTCCGCGTAGATTTCGGGAATGCCATACGCGGCCTCGGCGAGCAAGTCCGCGGGCGGCGCGGCCAGCTTGTACCAGTTCAAGAATGTCTCCTGCGACCGAAAGCGGAACGCCCCGCTCAAATCCACCACCCGCAATCCTGCGCGCACCAACACCGGCGCCAGGGTCGCCGAGACATCGTGCGGAGTCGCTAAAAACGCTGTTCCCGCGTTGCTGCCGGTGATGGCTTCCTCCGAAAATGTTCGCAGAGGTGCGTCGCCGCGCCCGCGTAATTGCGGAAACAGTTCGTCGAGGCAATTGGCGCCGTTGGTGTCGCGCATGTAAAACGTGGACGTTTCCACTCCGGGATGGCGTACCAGGATGCGCGCCAGCTCGAAGCCGGTGTAACCCGTAACGCCCACCACCGCAATGTGGTTGAGATTTCTCATTTCACCAGAGCTTCGATGCGGCGCTGCAGCGATTCCCGGGCTTTTTTGTTGGGGGTGATGATCAGGACGGTGTCGTCGCCGGCGATGGTTCCGGCAATTTCCGTAAATTTCGCTCCGTCCACGGCGGCCGCCAGTGGTTGCGCACCGCTTGGCGGCGTTTTCAGCACCAGAAGATTTTCGGCCGGGCGGATATCCTGCAGAAATTCGCCCAAAGCGCGCGCCAGCCGAGGAAGCGGAGCGGAATCATCCGGGAGGGTGGAGGCTGACTTGTATCCGCCATGCGTTTTGATCAGCCGCAACTCCTGTATGTCGCGCGACAGCGTCGCTTGCGTCACCCGCAGCCGCTGTGCCGCCAGCCGCCGGCGCAAATCTTCCTGGTTGACGATGGACGCGTCGCTCACCAGCCTCAGAATTTGTCCGTGACGAAATGTTTTTCGCGCGCCCACTTGTACCCTCAAAAACAAATATACAGTCTTCTGTATTTTTATACAGTCGTGAAACAAGCATGTCAATGCATTAATTCCAATTCATTCTCCACGAAAGGAAAGCTGATTCGAACGCCAAGCGCGCCAATGCTGGTGTAGCATTCGCGGCACGCCTTGACGCGTGGCTGGATTTTAGAACGGGAGAATGCTACCTATCATGCACGCCTTCCTGGGCGCATCATGACCGTCGCTTGCGAAATCAAGGGATGCAAAGCCGAAGTTCCGCCGGCGCTCGCCGAGTATCACCAGTGCGTGCTGCATTTCACTTTATCGGTGGAAGACAAATGCGCCGGCATGCGCCGCGAAACCGCGCTGGGAAATGCTCCGCACGACCGGCAGCACGAAATCATGAAGTTCATCACCGAACATGGCGAGCGCCTGGCCCGCGTGGGCACCAGCGGATTGCCCCTTACCGACGATTTGAAAGCGCGCATCCTGAGCACGTTTCTCACGCTCATGAATCTGCGCGAAAATCTCGATCGCGCCAATATGCGCAGCTCCTTCGGCCGCTCCGGCCAGTTGCGCTGAATCTCCTTCGCGGGCGCCCGAATTAACGCCCGCCGCCGCAGTTTCGGTGTGTTTATGCGACCTTGACGCCCCCATTACCAGGAGAGAATATAGCCTTAGTTTCCGGCGCAAAGGCCGGGTTGGGGTAACCACCATGGGCTTCCGCACTTATCTTCGATTCGCAATTATTTTTGTCTTTGCACTGTCTTTGGCCGCACTACATCCCGTTTACACTGAGGCCGGCAACGTTCGCATTATCCGGCTCAGCCTGGTGCAGGGCGACGTGCGCATCCTGCATGACTCCAAGGGCGATCCGCTGGCTAACGACAAAGCTCCGTGGGAGCGCGCCGAGTTAAATCTTCCCATTCGCCAGCACGACATACTGGCTACCGATAACGGCCGCGCCGAAGTCGAATTTGAAAATGGCGCAATGGCCTTTCTCAACGAGAACACCGTGTTGGAATTTTTTGATCTCTCTCTCGACGATGGAGCGTTTACCACCCGGCTGGTTCTTCGGCAGGGTACGGCCTCTTTCTATGCCAATCCGTCGAGCAGCGATTATTTCAGTGTCACTGGCGGCGATTTCACGGCGGAGGCCGGCAGCCGCGCGAATTTCCGCATGGACAATTTCGACGATGGCAGCACCATAGCCGTCTCCAAGGGCCGCGTCTCCGTAGTCAGCAAGAATGACTCCGGAGTTCTGAACAAGGGCCAATCTCTCACTATGCGGGCAGGTGAAAGTGAATTGGCGAGTATCGGCCACGCGCCGGAAAGCGACGATTTCGATCGCTGGGTTTCCGGCCGCGAAGACAGCGTGGCGACCGCGACGAACGCCGCGCTGCAATATTCCAATTCTTCCACGTACCGCGCCGGATTTGGGGATCTCTATTCCTATGGCGGTTTCTATCCGCTTTCCGGTTTTGGCTATGGCTGGCAGCCTTACGGGGTGGGCATCGGTTGGTCGCCGTTCGATTACGGAAATTGGTTTTTTCAGTCGGGACTGGGATGGTCGTTTATCGGAAATCAGCCCTGGGGTTGGCTGCCTTACCATTACGGCGGGTGGGTATTTGAGCCGGGCATTGGCTGGCTGTGGGCTCCCACTGGATTTGGCCGAGGCTTGCCACCGGTAAAGTTCCATCCGGTGACGGCGACATTTGTGCGTTCCGGCAATACTGTTGCCATGGTTCCCAGCCACCCGCTGGATAGTCACGGGAAGACGCCGTTGAATCTTGCGCGGGGCATTGTGCCCGTTACCACGAGAACCGGCGTCGCGCAGTCTGCGCTGGCCGCCAGTACCAAATGGAAAGTGGTGAAGGAGCCACCGCGCGACGCTTTGGTATCACACGCCAGCGCTTCGACAGCGCCAGACCGCCTGGCCCGCACGGTAAATTCCAGCGCCGCGGCTGCGTCAGCCTCAGGCTCTTCGATCGTGTACGACGCCAAGGAGCACCTTTTTGTGAACGGAAATGTACCCGCCAGTTCTGTAGCAAAAGCTTCGAGCGCTGGCGAAGTGAAAGATTCCGCCGCAGCCGCAACTGGACGGGCGGCAAACGTTCCCGGCGCTCCTGCTTCGACGTCCGCGACCGCATCCGGACGGTCCGTTGCGTCCGCCAGGCAAGGGCGCGCTGTTTCGCCGCCATCCGCTTCGTCGCGCGTTGCGCCGCCGCCGCGCGTTCCTCGAGCTACAATGAATACCCGCGGCGAACGAAGCGTTGCAGGGCCGGGTACCACAGCGCCGCGCATGGGTACGACTTCCCGCTCGCTACCGACGGCGGCTCCTCGTGCGTCATCCAGTTCGCGTTCACATTAAGTTTTTGTTTGATACCGGCAATCAATACCGGCAATCGATGGACGGTCCGAAACCTGGGCCGTCTTTTTTTTGCAAGCAGCCGCCGTCAACTGACCAGGAAAAGATCATTCCCGCATATCCCACCACAGTGTCGGTATCGCCAGAGACATCGGCAGACGTAGCGTAACGAATCAATTCCGGTTTATCGACTTTCAGCGCTTGCAAAGCGGTGAGCATGGCTACCGCCGGCCCGAGTCCGCACATGGAGATTTCTTCCTTGCGGCAAATGTCGAATAAACCTCGCGCATCCAGCTTCAGCAGTCGCTCGATGGCTTTAGCGTCTTTTGCGCGGGTGATGGCCTCGTCCTCGTAATGATTTAAGTCGGAGGTGGTGAGCAGCAGCACATCTTGCTCTTCTGCCGCGAATACGCGGCCGATGGCTTCCCCGACGCTCACCAATGTCTCAAAGTTTGCCGTTCCCAACGCGATGGGGACGAACGTAAATCCCGCGTCGAGCGTTTGCAGAAATGGCAACTGCACTTCCAGCGAGTGTTCTTTGCTGTGCGCCAGCGCGTCTTCGCTCAGAAGGGGACAGGCGGCGAGCAACTTCTGCGCCAGATCTTCGTCGATGCTTGCGTCGCCGAGCGGTGTACGCCACGCGCCCTGCGAAATGATTGCCGCGGGCGAACCCGGAGGCCGGTGACGCACACCCAGAATCACAATTCTTTTGGGCAGGTGAATTTTCGCGAACACCGCTCCCGTTACCGGCCCGGAATAAATGTAACCGGCGTGGGGAACGAGGCACGCCTTCGCTTTTACCTTAATTAGCCCGGAGGGTTCCTTGGTGTATTCGGCAACCAGTGTGGATAATTCGGCGGGATCTGAAGGATAAAAGCGGCCGGCTACAGTGGGAAGACGAAGCATATTCTGCTCCGTGTATTACAGGGACTTCGAAGGTTTCCCTTTGAGCTGTATGGCCTTCAGGCTGGCCGGGTCGTACAAAACCGTGACCTTGTCACCGTACTGAAACCCACCCTTGTCCACGATTTCCTGCATTTTCGCAGAGGCTTTTTCGGAAAGCGCGAAGGTGCGAACCGCCATGTCATTTCCCTTGGCGCGCACGGTAATTTGTGCGGTGTTCGCATTCATCACATATCCTTCGAATTTCGTCAGTCCCGTCGGCTTGGGCCTGATCGTGTTCACGATGATCGGCACCGCGGTGTCCAAGATAATGGGCGCCACCGTTGCCGGGCTCTGCGCCTGCGCGGGGGCGCAGCACATTCCCGCCATGGCCACCGGCAATGCCAGACTCGCAATTTTGAGCAGCAGCTTCATTCCATCTCATCCGTTGTGATACGTAATGATTTCAGAAATCGCACATCCTGGGGCGTCATCGCCAGCCGCGCAGGGATTTTCTTGTTGTCGTTTTCTTCCAGAAACGAATCCTGATCCACCTGAATGCGCAATGATTCGAGAAATCGACGATCCTGGGTCGTCAAACCCGCCGCTTCCGCTGAACTCCCATCGCGCTTGGCCAGACCGATGGTTGCGTCCAGCTTCAGAACGATGTCGTAGCCATGCGCGCGGACTCCCGCGATCGCGCCGGTAATGCGGTCGGAGTCGGACACCGTGTCATTGATCGCGTGTCCCAGTTCACGGAGCAAGTTCTTCAGGTGATCGTCGAGTTGCAAGGCTGTGTCTCCCTACACTTTGGCCATTTTAGGCCCACGCTACATTGGATACAAGAGACCTTCGACCCGTTGTCTCCAATCCGTTCACAGCCCTTTGGTGCACGTTTTAGGGACCCGCCCGGCTCCCCCCACGCGCGCTGTCAGAATTCCGATCATTCATTTAGGCTAAGATATGAACATGTCCACCGTAGCAAGCGTGCCGGGCGCGCAGGCAAGGCGCGGCGGTTTCGGCCGCCTGTGGCACACCCTCAAGCAGCTCTTCCATGAGGTTACTGCCGCGATTTTCGCGGTATTGGCGTTCGCGTGGCTCAACGCCGCCATTCGCGCGTGGACGCGCGACGCCGCGTACTG
>JBBSFG010000258.1:0-5880 GCA_038238965.1 Candidatus Acidiferrales bacterium
AATCGGTATCGTCACTCCCGACGTTGCGTCCGACGACGCCAGCATATGGCATCGCCCGTCAAAAATCCCGCCCGGATCGACCACCATACACGGCGCGTGCACTTCGCCGGTCACCACGCCCTTCGCCTGAATCTCCACCCGCCCCTTCGCGAAAATCACGCCGTCAAACCGCCCCGCAATCACCACCCGATTGCCTTCAATCTGCCCTTCGACCTTCGCACCTTCGCCCAGAATCACCGTCTGCTCCGAAATAATATTTCCCTTCACGTTTCCATTGATGCGAAACGTCCCGGTCACTTGCAGCGTGCCTTCCAAAGTCACGCCCTGATCGATGAATCCAGTCCATTCTTCCGTTACATTATTCTTTGACGCGCTGGGCCATTTCCAGGCCATAAAAGCCCCCTGGGAGAGACTCTCCTACTCTAGCCTCGCGCGCGCGCAAGTCAACGCGACTCCCGCCCAGGTTGTCGAATGCACCGCCTGAACCGATGGCCAGTGCCATATTTGCTCTCGCATGTTTTCCGCCTGGTCTCGTGGGTCGCGCCTTCAGGCGCGACATACGCAAGCAATAACCCAAAGGGGTTTGAACCCTGCAGCCCGCTACCCCCGCGCCTTCTCGGAATTAAACATCCAGTTCACTCCAAACTGATCCGTCAACATCCCAAACCGCGCCGCCCAGAAAGTCTCCTGCACCGGCATCACGATCTTCGCGTTCTCGCTGAATGCCGTAAAAAGCTTGTCCGTCTCCTCCACGCTCTCGCACTTGATCGACACCCAGAAAGTATTGCCCGGATGATACGCCATTCCCGGCATCGAATCCGACGCCATCAGCACCGCGTCGCCCTTCGCCAGCCGCGCGTGAATAATCAGGTTCTCCGCCCCTTCCGGCACTTTCGTGGGGGCCTTCGAAAACGGCATCATATCCAGCTTGGCTCCCAGACATTTCTGGTAAAACTCCATCGCCTGCCGGCAATTTCCGTTGAACGTCAGATACGCCGCGATTTCTTTCATCCTTCCTCCCATTCATGCCTTGAATTCTTTCCTGACTACCCTCCCGCAATCGCGCCAATAATCAGCAGCGGCTCCGCTCCCGTAGCCACCGCCTCCGGCAACGGCGCATCCGGCGATTCATGCGAAAGGTCCTCTTCACACGCAAAGAAACGCAGAAACGGCCGCCGCTTTTGCGTCACGTGTTCACGAATCGTCCCGCGCAGCATCGGGAACCGCTCCTCCAGCGCGTCCAGAACCGCTCGCACTGTCACCGGTCCCTGTACTTCCAGCTGCACTTCACCGTGACAGTTGGATAGCGTGCGCAAATGTGCCGGCAGCACTACCCGGATCATGCCAGCGTCTGCACTTCCACGGACAACACCGCCGGCAGATCCCGCACGATAGGTGCCCAGTTGTCTCCCGCGTCCTTCGACGCGTATACCTGCCCGCCCGTGGTCCCAAAATAGACGCCGCACGAATCCAGCGTGTCCACCGCCATCGCATCCCTCAGCACATTCACATAGCAATCCTTTTGTGGCAGCCCGCGTGTCAGTGCCTCCCATTCATTCCCGCCCGTCTTGCTGCGATACACCCGTAGTTGCCCGTCCAGCGGATAGTGCTCCGAATCGCTCTTGATTGGCACCACGTAAATCGTTTCTGGCTCGTGCGCGTGCACATCGATCGCAAATCCAAAGTCCGTCGGCAGATTTCCGCTGACCTCGGTCCACGAGTCTCCCGCGTTATCGCTGCGCATTACGTCCCAGTGTTTTTGCATAAACAACACCTCTGGCCGCGATTTGTGCATGGTGATGTGATGAACGCAATGTCCCACCTCGGCCTCCGGGTCGGGTATATATTCCGATTTCAGCCCACGATTGATCGGTTTCCACGTCTTGCCGCCGTCGTCCGTTCGAAAAGCTCCCGCCGACGATATCGCGATAAAAATTCGCTCCGGATTCTTGGGATCCAGAATAATCGTGTGCAGGCACATCCCCCCGGCGCCCGGTTGCCAGTGCGGCCCCGATCCATGTTTCCGCAGACCGGAAAGCTCTTCCCAGTTCTGCCCGCCATCCGATGAGCGAAACAATGCCGCATCTTCAATCCCCGCATATACCGTGTCCGGATCGCTCAGCGACGGCTCCAGGTGCCACACCCGCTTGAACTCCCACGGGTGCGCCGTCCCGTCGTACCACTGGTGCGTCCCCGGCACCCCGTCGTACACAAATTTGTTTCCTACCGGCGCCCACGTCTTGCCGCCATCGTCGGAACGTTGAATCATTTGTCCGAACCAGCCGCTGCACTGCGACGCATACAGCCGGTTTGGATCGGCCGGCGAACCTTTCAAATGAAACAGTTCCCAGCCCGCGAAGTGCGGCCCGCTGATATCCCACTTCTCGCGCTTCCCATCGGAAGTCAGCACGAATGCGCCCTTCCGCGTCCCCACCAGAACCCGTACTCCGCTCATTTCTTTCCTCCGGACGACTTACCTCTACTGTATAACGCACAACAGTCTGTATATGTTACTTGCAAAACGCAAGTGAAAATACTATCCTTATTCATGCTCACCAGCAGTCCTCGCCTAAAGCGCCCTTCTGCGTCGCGCTCCGGCCGGCGACGCTCCACATCCTTGGCATGGCGCTCCTCGTGCCCCTTGAATGCCTCGGTCGAAATCCTGGGCGATCGCTGGTCCTTATTGATTATTCGCGACATGATGCTGCGGGGATTTAACAGCTACAAGCAGTTTCTGGATTCCTACGAAGGAATTGCCACCAATATCCTGGCCGACCGCCTCGCCAAACTCGAAGCCAACGCAATTATCGCCCGCCAGCCTGACCCCGCCGACGGCCGCAAAATAATCTACCGCCTCACCGCCAAAGGACTGGACCTGGCCCCGGTCCTCACCGAAATGGTTCTCTGGGCCGCCGCCCACGAAAAAGTAGAAAACCAGTCTCTCATCCGCGAAATCCAGAAAGACAAACCCAAATTCCTCGCCGCCATCCGCCACCGCTGGATCGCCACGTCCTAAGGCTTTGTTGCAGTCAGGTGGCCGGTTGTTCAAATTTCAAGAGGCGGGTGCCGCATCTTTGTTTTCAAAGGGTACGGTCTTTGACTTTGATTTCCTACGGTCTGCAACCACCACAGCCAACGTGCCAAAAACCTGTCATCCCGACCGAAACGGCCGGCCTTTTTCCTCACTCGCGAAGCGAGTGCCGGCCGCGCAGTGGAGGGACCTCTCTTCGATTGCTCGCGCAAGCCGCCGCACTTCGTCACTGCCTTCAGCAATTTGTGAGTCGCGGCGCCCCTACTTCATCAGCTGATCGTACAACCTCATCAAATGCGGCTCGTCATAAAACTCAATAATCAGTTGTCCCGGATGCGTCTTGGTATGCGGCCGCAACATCACCTTCGTCCCCAAGTTCCGCTGCAATTCATCGATCGCCGATCTTGTATTCGGATCCGCTTGCTCCCCGGAAGCTGCGGCACGGCCGCGCGACCTCCGCGACGCCAGCCTCTCGATTTGTCGCACCGTCAAACCTCCGCGCGAAGCGCGATGCGCGTAACGCATTCGCAACGGCGAGTCCGCCACACCCAGTAATGCCCGGCCATGCCCGGCGGTGAGTTTCCCTTCTTCAATCCATTCCTGAATTGTGGACTCCAGTTTCAACAACCGGATCGCGTTCGCCACCGTGGTGCGATCCTTGCCGGTGCGCTCCGCTACCATTTCTGGCGTCATCTGAAATTCGGTAATCAATCGGTCGAACGCCCTCGCCGCCTCAATCGCATTCAGGTCTTCTCGCTGGATGTTCTCCACCAGCGTCATTTCCAGCGCCATCTCATCTGGCACTTCCCGAACAATGGCTGGCACCTTGCTCAGTCCCGCCAGCTGTGCCGCCCGCCACCTTCGCTCGCCGGCAATCAGTTCATAGCGATCGCCAATCGGGCGCAGCAATAGCGGTTGAATAATCCCGCTCGCCAGAATCGAGCGCGACAGTTCTTCCAGCGCTGCTTCTCGAAATGTTGTTCGTGGCTGGTGTGGGCTCGGTTCGATCAGGTCAATATCAACGTGCAGTGTCTGTCCGGCATCTCGTGCGGGCGCAATTGCCGCCCCGCTCGAGGTGATCGCGTGTGGTTGGTCCAGTTGGCCTTGTGGTACTTGAGGCGGAATCTGCGGCTCAGGCTCCCGAATGAGCGCTCCGAGCCCCCTTCCCAGCGCGTTTCTCGTCATTGGCTATTACCTCCTGCGCAAGTTGCGTGTAACCTTCGGCCCCTTTGCTGTGTATGTCATAGAAAATAATAGGCTTACCGAAACTAGGAGCTTCCGCTAACCGTACATTCCGTGAAATGACTGCTTGAAATACCTGCGTACCGAAAAAACTCCGCAAATCCGTAGCGACTTGCCTCGATAAGGTCGTTCGCTCGTCGAACATCGTAAGCAAAATTCCTTCAATTTCGAGCTTAGGGTTAAGCGTTCTTCGAATCCTCATCAAAGTATCCAACAGCTCGGAAACTCCCTCCAGCGCTAGGTATTCGCATTGGATCGGTACAAGCACAGAACTCGCACAAACTAGCGCATTCAGCGTCAAAAGGTCCAACGCCGGAGGGCAATCCAGCACCACGAAACGATATTTGTCTTGAAACCCCTTCAACGCCGCTTGAAGTTTGTATTCGCGGTTTTCCGCTGTGACCAATTCCACCGCCGCCCCCGCCAGGTTCTTGTCCGCGGGAATCACGTCTAGGCCGTCGACTTGTGATTTCTGGACAATCTTCTCGAAAGGCTCGCCCACAATCAGCGAATGATAAAGCGTTTTGCGCGCAGGGTCCTTCGCAAAACCAATTGCAGCAGTGGCATTTCCTTGAGAGTCGCAATCGACGAGGAGAGTAGGTTGTTCGGAAGCCGCTAAACATGCGGCCAAATTCACGGCAGTGGTCGTCTTACCGACGCCGCCCTTTTGATTTGCACACGCGATAATTCTTGCCAAATGTTTCCCCACGCAAAATCTAACAAAGCCGTCTCTCACTTGCAACAGGATTCACAAAACCGTCACTTCTGAACCGCTGTTTCACGTGAAACGCCAAAATGTCGGCACGTCGACTTTCCGTCGCCCATACCCCATCATTCGAACGGTCAGGACGTTCGAACGGTCAACCGCGCATTGAATGCGGTAGTTTGTTGTTTCACGTGAAACAACCAATCTCGACGGTAATAAGTCTTTAGCTTGTTTCACGTGAAACAGGCTCAGAGACTAAAGGGGACCAGAAAATGGATGAAACGGCCGGCTTCTTTGTTTCACGTGAAACACACATTTGTGGAGTTTGGGATCCGGCTTGGCCAACGAATATTCTCGAAGTGGTGCCCAAATAATGGCTTCCCATGCGTTTCGCCTAGCTGTTCGCCTAGCTGTTTCACGTGAAACAGTGTTTCCGGGCTCCGCCGTAAATCTGTCCAAAAATGCCTGTTTCACGTGAAACACTTGCTCACCGCCATTCCGACATTCCATCCCGGCAGGAACCTTCGCCGTTGTTTCACGTGAAACAGACTTTTCCGCACCCTTGTTCCACGTGAAACGCCATAATGTCGGCACGCCGACATCTTCCCTGTTCTATCGTCCGATCGTTGAAAGATCGTTCAGACCGCCTTTGAACCCACCAGAATCACCCTCCGCAGCGACTGCGGTACTGGAATCGCTGCCCCCCACGTCCATCCGCTAACCCGTTGAACCTCTTCCACATCTCGCGCGCCCAGCCAAAGCACCACCCGCTTCGCATCCACTTTCGCCGATCCGGCCCAGTTCAGAAACGCCGGAAATTCCCCCAGCGCCCTGGCACATACAAAATCGATAGGCGTAATCTCTTCGCCCAGCTCTTCATATCGACTCACCAGCACCTGCA
>JBBSFG010000259.1:0-5861 GCA_038238965.1 Candidatus Acidiferrales bacterium
CGTCATCGACCGTATCCCTCCGCTGAACAATTGATACGTGTTCAGGAAGTTCGGATCGGACGGAATGGAATAGCCGGGGCCGGATAATGCCGCGGTAACTCCCGCGTTGCTGAAAACGTTGCCGTTGCTGATCGCATAGTTGGCGTGGTTCAGCACGTTATAAACGTCGGCCTTCACCTGCAACGATTTTGACTCGGTGAAGTGGAAGTTCTTGGCGACCGCCAAGCTCAGGACCCCGAACCCGGGGCTTATGAAGCTGTTGCGGGCCAGGTTAGCTCGTGCGCCAGGTCCAGTGATCAGATATTTGGCCGTGTAGTCGACCGGCGTGTACCCGATAGCCGGGAAAAAAGTGTTTCCGGTTGGGTCGCCCGAATCGAAACAGCCGCCACCAGCTGCTACTCCGGTTGGCACGCCGAACGCGCCCTTACCTCCGTTCGATAACGTCGTAGTTCCGTCGGGTAGCCCGCAAACGGCGTACACGTCGGTGCCGACCCGTCCAGTTGCAAATGGATTCAGCGACGCGCGATCACCAGCCGTATCACCGTTACCATTCGAGTCGATACCTGCGTTGCCGGTCTGCAGCGTAACAGGCTGCCCGCTTTGTGCCAGGTAGGTAGATCCAACCTGGAAGCCATTCACCAATGCTTTCACGAAGCCATTGTCAGACTTCACGTTGGGAACCTGGTAGAAAACCGAAAGAGCAAATTTGTGGCGCACATCGAGATCGGAATTTCCCCAGTCCTGGCCGATCTGCGTGGTGTCCTGCGCACGGCGCGGATTCAGGGAGCTGGTGTTGAATTCATTTCCCGAATTGTCGAGCGTGTGGGAGTAAGTGTAGTTGGCATTTAAAGTAAGTCCGTAGTGTGAACGCTGCGTGAAGCTCACCGAACCGGCATGGTAAATGCTGCTGCCAAACGGCGGATCGGCTGTAATGTTCCCTTTGAACGGGCAGAGTCCTCCTCCCGAAGTGCATGGGGCGTTCGCGTAAATGTTTGAATTAAAGTTGTTAAAGGCGTCGTCCGTATTGGTCGTGCCCGGTGTCCACGTCGCGGGAACGTCCGAGGCCTGGAAAAACGTCGGCAGAGGAGTTATGCCGGCGTCAAAGGCGCTGATATGGTTACGGCGGTATTGTACCGGCAGCGACAGGCCACGCGTTCCAAGGTAACGCACCTCGATGCTGGCGTTGTGGTACACCTCATGTTGTACACCCAACGACCAGGTCAGGATTTTGGGCATCACGGTGTCGTCGACGAAGGACGTCGTCAGAGCGCGGGCCGCCTTCTGGTCCGCGGGAGGAATGTAGGCAGGGGGCAATCCGCCACCAGCGAGGAACCCCGTACCAGTGTTGCACCACGAAGGCTGCGGTGTCAGGGTGCAGGCTGAAACAGTATTCAGTTCGCTCTGCAGTTGCGGCGGCAGGGTAATGGAAGCGAAGTTCTGGAACTTCACATCGTATGCGATGCCGAAACCACCGCGGATCGCCGTTTTGCCGCTACCCGTCGGATCGTATGCAAAACCGATGCGCGGAGCGAAATTATTCTTGTCAGTCTTGGGGTTGCCGAAAGTAATCAGCCCCGGCGCATCCGAAATAGCATTAAGCGTCTGATTCTTGACTCCCAGGGGGTTGGTCCAATATTCGTAGCGAATCCCGAGATTCAAAGTCAACCTTGGCGTGAACTTATAGTCGTCCTGAGCAAATACGTAAAAAGCGCTTTGGGTTCCCAGAAAACTGCCGGTGCCGGCGCCACGAAGCGTTCTGCCGGGGTTGTCCGGCACCAGGTCATTGATAAACGCATTGGCCGTGCCGTATTGGTTGTCGCCATTGCTGCGCGACAAAAAGAACTGCGGATAGATGAAGTGATTGTACTGCCCGCCGAACTTAAAGCTGTGTTTGCCGCGCGTCCACGCCACCGTATCCGAAACCTGGTAGCTGCTCTGTTTTTGCGTTTGATTGTCCGCCGGACCGACAGTAACGCCGCCAAGCAAGTCATTAATGGTGATGTCTGTGGGGCAAGCCGAACAGGGATTGACGAACCCGGAGAAAAAGTAGGAATACTGCAAGCGCAAATCGTTTGAAACGCGAGCGCTGATGCTCCACACATCGCTTAGGGCAATTTTTCGATTATGCAGCGGCTCGTTTTGATTGAAGAGCGATTGCGTCGAATTCACCGGGAAGATGAAGTTTGCCTGATTCAAAAGGAAACGTGCGCCAAACTGATGTTTTCCCATGGTGTAGTCGGCGCTGACCGAGGCGTCATGTTCCCGCTGATAGTTGGGACTAAATATAGTGATGTTGCCGGTGGGAATAGGAGTGCCATTGACGACAGCCCACTTCGACGGGGCTACGTCGGCATTCCCAGCTACAGGGAAGTTGTTCAAAAGGTCGGATACCGCGCTGTCCACTGCATCCGCCTTCAGTATTGCCAATCCCGCGGCTGTTGGTCCCGTGAACGCCGTGGCATTGCCCTGGCCATGTAGGTAGGTGAACTCGTAAGCGCCGAAAATGAATAGTTTGTTCTTAATGATTGGACCACCCAAGGTGCCCCCAAGGCGGTTATTGTCGAAAGGAGGCTGACCCGAAATGGTGCCGCTGCCGATACCAAATTTGGTGAGGTTGTCGAGCGAGTTGTAATTGCGGTTCTGGTTGTACCATTCACCCGAGCCATGCCAATTGTTGGTGCCGGTCTTCGTGACCAGTGTGAATTGGCCGCCGGCAGAATGTCCGTATTCGGCGCTGAACTGATTGGTTATCAACGTAAATTCGGCAACGGAATCGGGAATGACCGTGGAATTAGGGCCGGTCACCCCTAAGTTGTTATCGTCGACTCCGTCAATCGTAAAATTATTGTCGCGCGGACGGGTGCCACCGACGGACCCACCCACGCCAGTTGTTCCCCCCGGTGTTGCAATTACATTGGGAGCGAGCAGCGCCAAATTCAAAGGGCTGCCGTTCAACACTCCAGGAGCCTGCGGCAAACCGATCACATCCTTGGGGTCAAACGTGTTGTTGAGTGTCGACGTGGTTGTCTGAATTTCAACCGCACCCGCGACAACTTCCACTGTCTCCGCGATGGACCCTATCTCCAGAGTGATGTCCGCGATATTTTCCTGGTTGGCCACTACGTTGACGTCCTTCTTGGTGGTGGACTTGAATCCTTTAGCTTGCACAACTACTGAATAGAGGCCGGGAATAATGCTGGGGATGTTGTAAGTTCCGGCGGAAGTGGTGGTGACGTTGACCACCACGCCGGTCTGCTGATTCGTCACCGTCACTTCCGCGAGCGGAACCGCAGCCTGCGACGAATCGAGAACTTGCCCGCGCAACGCACCGGTCGTGCTTTGCCCCGATGCGGAATTTGCAAGACCAAGAACAAGAATTGTCGCCAGCGACATGAGGCAAATCCCTTTCAGTATCGGCGCAAAGGAATTTTTCATCCACGAACTGTTGATCCTCAAACTACACATAATGTCCCTCTCCAAGTTGCTCAAATTTGTTTGCCCCGGACGCCCGTGCACTTCTCGATGGAGCGGGAAACTCTCCGTCATGAAAAATGCACCGTTGAACGCAGAACAGTTTTGTCCGTTGGTTTCTTGTATTTACAATCCTGGTTTAACTGCCTGTGAGGGATGACTGCAGATGGGAGTCCAATATGGCGAGGCCAAAAATCAAATCTCTATCACCGGTCCGTCAACCAGTAACTTACTTTATTCCAGTTACTTACGGACATACCTCGCAAATACTTTAGCTAAGTTAAGGATAAAGACTTCAAGTGAGGAACAACTACCGCAGATTGTTTATACAGGTTCTTCAAACGCATTCGCCTTTGCGTAGCGTTGCTGTAAATCGCGGATAGCGGTGCCTGCTTTAAAAAAAGTTAGCAGCAGAAAATATACGGATATTTGACATGCTTAGGTTCTCAGACTGCAACAAAAATCCACAACGCACTGTTCCGCCCAGAATCTGGCCGCCCCATTTTTATTCGAAACGAACGCGCAGTGGCCACCAAATTTTGGAGCCAACAGGGTAATGAACGGATTTTTTTCCGCGCCGGCCGCCAGAATGGAGGAGTACGGCACGAAAGGATCGTCCTTGGCGATCATCAGCAAAGTAGGAACATGCAGGTATTTCAACACGCGTTTTGCGGATGCGGTTTCGTAATATTCCGCGGCGTCGCGATAACCGAAATTCGGTGCGGTGATCAGGTCATCGAATTGCCGCACGGTACGAACACGGTCAAAACCATTCTGCGTGTATCGCGCAGGCATGCGCGCGGCTTTACGCCGGTAGCGCCGTAATAGAGCGGTGACGAAGTGACGCTGGTAAAAATAATTGTCCCATCGTTCCAGCGCAGTGGCACAAGCAGCCAAATCCAACGCCGGACACACGGCGCAAATTCCGCGCAGCCCAGGCGGGAATGCTTCGCGATATTCCCCACCCATCTTGAGTACCAGGTTGCCGCCCATCGAGTAACCCACAAAGAAAATTTCCTTCAGACCGTCGCGACCGGCGAGCTCTTCGCACACGGCGCGATAGTCGGAACTCATGCCGGAATTGTAAAGAGTAGGGGTGAGTTCTTCGCTGCCGCCGCAGTTGCGTTGATTCATGCGGATGGCATGGAAGCCGCGTTTGAACGCGGCTTCCGCGATCCCGCGCGCGTAATCCGAATCGCTGGAACCTTCCAGCCCATGAACGATCACCATGACCGGCGCATCCGAGCGCGCTCCCGGCTGCCAATGGCAATGCCCCAGCAATCGCGATTCGGAATCTACTTGAAACTCGCGGTTCTCGGCAGGCGGTGGCGAGAACCTTCTCCGCCAGAATACCGGCGCCATGGTCATCAGGTGCGCGTTGCAAAGCAGCGCGTGGGGCTCGAAATGTTTCAGAAATCGAGGCATACCGGATCGCTCGTAAGCGTCGCCCGTTACAATACCATGCGCTCTGCGAGGCTCTGAACGACGCCCCACCGCACGCCAGCGGCTAGCAGAGCGCCTTGACCCGCACTACGCGTGCCCCTACAATGTTTTATCTACGGTGAACAATTTCTTCGATTTGATGAATGCGTTTCATAAGCCCAGCGGAACAGTGCTGGGCTGCGTTGTTTCAACGCGCGTTTTTTAGCGGATGCTGTTCCTGAACGCGCCCGCTAGCTTCGAGAATTCCCTTTGCGAGGGTTGTGCATGAAGGACGGTTCGATTCCCGAGGGTCTTACTTTCGACGACGTGCTGCTGTTGCCCGGTAAATCCTCGGTGCTGCCGACGGAAGTCGATACCCAGACCAACTTTACACGCAAGTTGCCGCTCAACATTCCGCTTGCTTCCGCGGCGATGGATACCGTTACCGAATCGCGCTTGGCAATTGCCATCGCGCGGCAGGGCGGAATTGGCGTGGTCCATCGCAACATGCCGGTGGAACGCCAGAGCGAAGAAGTCGACCGGGTAAAGCGTTCCGAAAGCGGCATGATCGTCGACCCCGTGACGATTTCTCCCGACATCACCCTGCGGCAAGCTCTGGAAATCATGACCAAGTACCGGATTTCCGGATTGCCCGTTACGCGCGGCGCGCGCCTGGCGGGAATTTTGACCAACCGCGATCTGCGCTTTGAAAAAAACCACACCCAAATGGTCAGCGCGGTGATGACCAAGGAAAATCTCGTTACCGTTCCGGTGGGAACGACACTCGAGGAAGCCGAGCGTATCCTCCAGAAACACCGTATCGAAAAGTTGTTAGTGGTCGACAGCGATTACAACCTCAAAGGTCTGATCACCGTGAAGGATATCCAGAAAAAGCTGGCCTATCCCCGCGCCGCGAAAGATGAACAAGGCCGCTTGCGCGTGGCGGCGGCGGTGGGTGCCACGGGAGA
>JBBSFG010000260.1:0-5844 GCA_038238965.1 Candidatus Acidiferrales bacterium
TTCACGACCATCAATGTGTTCGCGGACGGCCTGAACCGGCGATACGGCACGGCCACTTCACTGGACGATTTCGAGCGCAAATCCCAGGCCGTCACGTACGACGGCGAGCGCGCCATGTTTGAGGCCTATGCGAGAAATAAATACACTTCCACCGGCGTTATTCAATGGATGCTTGATAACGCGTGGCCTTCGCTGATCTGGCACCTTTATGATTATTACCTGGTGCCTGCGGGCGGGTACTTCGGCACAAAAAAAGCGTGCGAGCCGGTGCACGTGCAATATTCGTATGACAATAATTCCGTGGCGGTGATCAACAGTACCTACGCTGCGATTCCCGGGGTGAAAGTCAGCGCGAGAGTTTATAACCTCGATGCTACGGAGAAGGGAACGAAAGACGCGACGCTCGACCTCGCGCCCGACAGCGCGGCGACTGCATTCGAGTTGCCGGCCGTCGAAGACCTGAGCAAAACCTATTTCCTGCGGCTTCAGTTGCACGACGCCGCCGGAAAACTGCTGAGCGATAATTTTTACTGGCTTTCCACCAAGCCCGATGTCCTCGATTGGAAAAACAAGCAGGACACTGTTTACACTCCGCAAGCGGATTTTGCCGACCTCACCGGTCTCGCCACGCTTCCAGAAGTGAAGCTCGACGTAACGGCCGCCTCTAAAAACGACGGGTCGAAAAAAACCACTCGCGTCACCGTCAAGAACCTCGGCAATAGTGTCGCGTTCATGGTGCATCTGCGCGCCACCCGGCGTAAGGACGGCACGGACATCACGCCGATTCTCTGGGAAGACAATTATTTCTCGCTGCTGCCCGGCGAGCAGCGCGAAGTCTCCGCCACCTACTCTGCCACCGCCGCGGGGGCCGATACCCCGGTGCTCGAAGTCGACGGCTTCAATATCGCCAGACAAACCGTGGAGACCAACACCGCCACTGGCGGCGCCCACTGAGATGGATGGTGAAGGTAACGAATCGTACCGCGAAAAGAGCGCAACCTCTTCGCCACTGCCACTCATCAAATACAATAGAGTATGCGGCTGCTGCTTCGCCGGCCGTCCAGGTTCAGCCCTTCAATGAACGAGCCTTTGCGGCTTGAGAGGAACTTTTCACATGAAAATTTTCAAAAGCATTGTGGGCCTGATGGCCTTGACCGTGATTTTTGCCGCCGGGGCTTCGGCGGATACGCTGGAACTGAAAGATGGCCGGGTGCTGCAGGGGAAGTTTCTCGGGGGCACGCGAGTGATCGTGCGTTTCGAGGTTGAGGGCGATGTGCAGACGTTCCGCGTGAATGAAATTTCGGCGTTGTCGTTCGACAGGAACTCGCGCCGCGACGAGCGTCGGGATGATCGGAGGGATGATCGCAACGATGGCCGCCGGGATGATGCTGCGCCGCCGCTCAATGGTCCTTCTGATGGCGATCCGCAGGCTAATGGGCCGTCCGACGCGCCCCCGCCACCCGACCAATCGCAGATGAATGATGCTCCTCCAAACGACGCACCTCCGCCGCCAGATCAGTCGCACCCGGACGACAATCCGCCTACCGGCCGGGCTCCTTCCTACGACACTCTGCCGCCGGGCGACCGCAACGGTGATTCCCGCGACCGTGACGCCGAACGCAATCGGAATCGCGATCGGGAGGACGGCGAGTCCCGCAGCCAGCCGGTTTACGCCGCCCCCGGCAGCACGATAACGATTCCCGCCGGGCAGCCTATTCTGGTGCGCATGATCGATGAGGTGGATTCAAAACATAACGAGGTGGGGGACGTGTTCAAGGCCAGCCTCGAAACCGATTTGGTGGTCAACGGCGTTCTCGTGGCGCGACGCGGCAGTAATGTTTACGGCCGCCTGGCCTACGCCAAGGAAGCCGGGCACCTTTCCGGCAGCTCGGAATTACAGTTGGAACTCACGCGCATCAACATCGACGGCAAGGAATTTCCGATTGTAACCGGCGACTACACTCTGAAGGGCAATGGACGCGGTGGAGACACTGCGAGGAAGGTCGGCGGAGGAGCTGTGGCGGGCGCGATCATCGGCGCTATCGCCGGCGGCGGCAGCGGTGCTGCCATCGGCGCGGGAGTGGGCGGTGCAGCGGGTGCGGGGGTTCAAATTTTCACGCGCGGCCACCAGGTTAGAGTTCCCAGCGAAACGTTGCTCGAGTTTCGGCTCGACCAACCTGTAAGTGTCACCCCAACACAGCGGTAGGTTAGCGGCGCGGGCGTCAGCGCGGCGCGTGTCACGATTCACGTGCTGAACCAAACAGCAGATTCCTCACGCCACGCAAAGCGCGGGTCCGGAATGACACGTAATTGGGAAGCGCGTGACCTGGATGCGTAACCTAACTAGAATTTTGTAACCCGCAGCGTAACCGGGTGTGTGGCCGGGATGTGTGTAACCGGGAATGATGTGCAGCGAGCCTGGGGCGAATGGATTGACTTGAGGATGCAGGGACCCTAACATCAGCGCGCATGGCGGACACCGATAAACTGCTGGGATCGACGCTTTTACACTATCGAGTACTCGAAAAAATCGGCGGCGGAGGCATGGGTGTCGTTTACCGGGCGGAAGACACCAAGCTGGGGCGCATGGTGGCGCTCAAATTCCTACCCGACGATTTGGCACATGACGCGCAGGCGCTAGAACGCTTCAAGCGGGAAGCGCGCGCGGCTTCTTCTTTGAATCATCCCAACATCTGCACCATTTACGACATCGACGAGTGCGACGGGCGAACGTTTATTGCCATGGAGTTTCTGGAAGGGCAGACCCTGAAGCACCGTATCGACGGAAGAGCGCTGGATTCGGAAGCGATGCTGGAGTTGTCGATCCAGATTGCGGACGGGCTGGACGCGGCGCATGCGAAGGGAATCGTGCACCGGGACGTAAAACCCGCGAATATTTTTGTGACTTCGCGAGGGCAGGCCAAGCTGCTGGATTTCGGGCTTGCCAAAGTCGCGCGGGAACAGAGTGGCGGAGGGACGAAGGAAATACGCGAGAAATCCGGAGCGGGTGCTGCGGGCGCCATGGGTGCGACGGTGGATGGCTTGCTGCTCACCAGTCCGGGCACGACGCTTGGAACGATTGCGTACATGTCGCCGGAGCAGGTGCGCGGAGAAGAACTGGATGCGCGCACGGATATTTTTTCTTGCGGGGCGGTGCTGTATGAAATGGCGACAGGGCGGCAGGCTTTCCTGGGTAATACATCGGGAGTTATTTTTCACGCGATTCTGCAGAATGCGCCGGCGACTTTTTCGGGTGAGGGATCACGGGTCGCTCCTCGGTTGCAGGAAATTATCCATCGTGCGCTGGAAAAGGATCGAGATCTTCGCTACCAGTCTGCCGCGGAACTGCGCGCAGCACTGAAGCGGCTGCGGAGGGACGGCGAATCAGGAAAAAGCGAGATAGTGGGAAGATCGGAGGAAGGCGCCAAGGGGAACTTCGCGAAAACTGCGGCAGCCGTTGGTCTTTTCGTGTTACTCGCGGGCGGTGCGGCAGCTTATTACTGGCACGGGCGCGGAGCCGGAAAGCAGGCTGCGAGCGCAGCCGTCGCATCCGACGGGAAGCCGTCGATTGTGGTGCTGCCTCTGCAGAATTTGAGCAATGACCCGCAGAACGATTATTTCAGCGATGGAATGACCGAGGAAATCAGCACCAAACTCGCGGGCATCCGAGAGCTTTCGGTGGTGTCGCGCTATGCGGCGGCGCGATTCAAGGGAACCACGGCAGACCCGGCGCAGATCGGGCGCGAACTGAATGTGCGATACATGCTGGAGGGCAGCGTCCGCAAAGCCGAGCAGCAGGTGCGTATTAATGTGCAGCTGATCGACACCTCCAACGGCTACCAGGTTTGGGCGGACAACTTTACTGGAGATTTAAAGGATGTATTTGGATTGCAGGAACGGACGGCGGTCAAGATTGCCGAGGCGCTTAACGTGTCGTTATCCGCGCAAGAACAGAAGGCCATGCAGCGGCGCTATACGGAGAATCCGCAAGCTTACGACGCGTATTTGAGGGGCCGCGCGCTGCAAGGGGATTTTGACCGACCGGAAAAACTGGAAGAGGCGCGACGACATTTTGAGGAGGCGCTGCGCTACGATGCGAATTACGCGCCAGCGCTAACGGGGCTGTCATGGGTAGAGGGTCAGTATTACCGGAATCTAGATCCCGACCCGGCGCGCCTGAAGAGGGCCGAAGAACTGGCACAACGGGCGCGGGTGATCGATCCAAATCTTGCGGAAGCGTACCTGGCGCTGGGGATGGTTGACGGATCGGGTTTCAGGTACCCGAGCGCGGTGCAAAACTTCCGGGAAGCCGTGCGGCTAGACCCGAATTCGCCGCTGGCCTGGGACTACCTGGCGTGGGGGCTAGCTTACCTGCAGCCTCCGGATCTTCCGGCTTCGGAGAAAGCAGTGCGTGAAGCGTTGCGGCTGGGCTTTACAAATGTGAGCGCTTATTACCATCTTGGGCGGACGCTGCTTCTAGAAAAGCGCTATGACGAAGCGCGGGCGGCGTTCGAACAAGCACAAAGCGTCAGCCCCAATTCGTCGACGCCGGAATTCGGACTGGCGCAGGTATATCTGGCAGAGGGAGATTACGACCAGGCAATGGCGCACATGGATCGAAGTTCGGGCGGGCACACCCCGATCGAGATGGTCGTACGAGCGTCGATATACGCGGCTCGAAACGACAAGGCAAAGGCCCTGGCCACGTTGCGGCAGGCACTGGACACGGGTTATCGGGACTTCGCGTCGCTGGATGCCAGCCCATATTTTGGGAAGCTGCGGAAGGAAGCGGAGTACCAGAAATTGATCGAGCGTTACCGCAAGTGAGCGAGAACGTGACGGGGTGAATGGGCTGCAAGCCTGGCAGCCAGCGATATTCCCAGCACCTGCCGCGGTGAACAAAAAAGTCGGAGTTAGCGTATGTAGGAGCGAGAGAGCGGCTCTGAGTGAGGTGAAGTGTGCGCGGATGGGCGGCAACGATCGTTGCGGCACTGGCGAGTGTGGCGGGTCCGGTGACCCTGGGACAGGAAGCGATTCGCGTGGAAGTGAATCTGGTGACGGTGGCGTTTTCGGTGCGTGACGCGAACGGGTCGCTAGTGGATAACCTGACGAAGGAGGACTTGGGGGTTGACGAGGATACTGTGCCGCAGAAGATCGCTTATTTTGCGCGCAGCGTGGATGTGCCGCTGACGCTGGGATTGATCGTGGATGCGAGCGGAAGTCAGGAGCATTTCACGAAGAAACACCAGCACGACCTCGAAGTGTTTCTGAAGGATGTACTGGGGCCGAAGGACCGCGTGTTTCTGGTGGGTTTTGGAAATCACATCCGGCTGGTGAGCGACTTTTCGCAGTCGGGCGCGGGTTTGTTGGAGGAATGGAAGCAGCGGGCGGACGTTTTGAGCCTGGTAACAAAACTCGGGCTGAAACTGACATGCATCGGCGTGGGGATTGGAATGGTGCTGGCGTTTGGATTAACGCGAGTGATCTCCAGCCTGCTTTATGGGGTGAAGGCGTCGGATCCCGTCACGTATGCGGTAGTGGCGGTAGGGCTCGGGTGCGTGGCGATGCTGGCGTGTTTTATTCCGGCGCGACGGGCTGTCAAGGTGGATCCGATGGTGGCGTTGCGGTACGAGAAGTACAGAGTGATCGTTTATTTCAGTGCGGGCACGTTGTGCAGGGCTGGGTGATTCCACGTTACAAGATCCACCCTCCAAAAAAAAGAGGATGGGGCACCCTCCGTGTCTCGTGTGTTTAGTGCTGGAGTCAAGGCAGATTGCTGGTTGGTCGATCATGGCGGAAGGACCGTCCTCATTAGCGCAGTCACCATCTGAATTTCAACATGAA
>JBBSFG010000261.1:0-5795 GCA_038238965.1 Candidatus Acidiferrales bacterium
GGCGAAACGTGCGGGGCGGCGCTGGTGGCGCACCCGGGCGTGGACAAGATTGCCTTCACCGGCAGTGCGGCGGTGGGCAAGGTGATCGTGAAGAGCGCGGCGGACACCTTGAAGCGCGTAACGCTGGAGCTTGGAGGGAAGTCGCCAAATATTTTCTTTGAAGGAGCGGATTGGGAAGCGGCGGTGGACGGCGCGCTGTTTGGCGTGTTCATTAACCAGGGCGAGGTTTGTTCGGCGGGCAGCCGCATCCTGGTGGAAAAGAAAATTTACTCCAAATTTGTGGAGGCCATGACGGAAAAGGCCAAGCGCATCACCCTGGGCGCGCCGCTGGAACGCGGAACAAAAATGGGGCCGCTGGTGAGCAAAGAGCAGTACGACCGCGTCAACTCTTACCTGGAGATCGGGAAGAAAGAAGCCAAGGTCGCGATTGGCGGCGGCCGGCCAAAAGCCTTCGAAAAGGGCTACTACGTGGAGCCCACGATTTTTTACGATGTGGATAACAACGCGCGGATTTCCCGGGAAGAGATTTTCGGTCCGGTAGCGACGGTGATCCCGTTCGATGATGAGGCAGGAGCGATTCGCATCGCCAACGATACGCCCTATGGATTAGCGGCGGCGGTGTGGACGCGCGATATTTATAAGGCGTTTCGCGTGGTAAAAGCGGTGCGCGCGGGAATTATCTGGGTGAACCACATGCAACCTACCTATGTGGAAGCGCCGTGGGGCGGATACAAACAATCCGGATTCGGACGCGAACTGGGACCGTGGGGATTGGAAGAGTATCTGGAAACCAAGCAGGTGTTCGTCAATCTGGATGAAACACCGATCGGGTGGTACTAGTTTTTAGAGGACAAGAATATGAGCTCCATTCAGATTCGAACGGAAATTCCCGGGCCGCGTTCGCGGACGCTGATGGCCCGGCGCGAGGCGGCTATCCCGCGCGGGCCGTATCATTCCACGCCGATTTTTGCCGCCAAAGCGGAAGGCGCGATTCTGGAGGATGTGGACGGCAACCGCTACATCGATTTCGCCGGGGGCATCGGCTGCGCGAACATGGGGCATCGCAGCGAGCCGGTGATGGCTGCGGTGCGCGCACAGATGGAAAGGTATCTGCATTTGTGCTTCAGCGTGACGCCATACGAGCCGTACGTGGCCGTCGCGGAAAAGCTGAACGCGCTGGCGCCGGGCAAGTTCGCGAAAAAGACGTTTATCGTGAATACCGGCGCGGAAGCGGTCGAGAATTCCATCAAGATCGCGCGCGCGTACACCAAGCGGCCGGCGGTGATTTGTTTTAACGATGCGTTTCACGGACGGACGCTGCTGGCGATGTCGCTGACGAGCAAGACCAATCCGTACAAGGCGGGCTTCGCGCCGTTCGTGAACGATATTTACCGTATTCCGTACGCGTATTGTTACCGCTGCTCGTATAACCTGACGTACCCGTCGTGCAAAATGACGTGCGCACACGCGCTGGAAGATGCGTTCAACCGCCTGGTGCCGGCGGATGCGGTGGCAGCAGTGATTGTGGAGCCGATTCTCGGGGAAGGCGGATTTGTTGCGCCGCCGCGCGAGTTTTTTGGAATTATTCAGGAGATTTGCCGGAAATACGGGATCGTGTTCATCGCCGATGAAGTGCAGTCCGGCATTGGCCGGACGGGCAAATTCTTTGCTATCGAACATTACGGAGTGGAGCCGGACCTGATCACCAGTGCGAAATCACTGGGCGGCGGCTTGCCGATCGGGGCCATCACCGGGCGTGCGGAAATCATGGATGCGCCGGGAGTGGGCGGGCTGGGCAGCACGTTCGCGGGGAATCCAGCATCGTGCGCGGCCGCGCTGGCGGCCATTGAACTGATCGAACACGGCGGATTGTTGGAACGAGCGACGGCGATCGGGAAGACGTTTGAGAAGCGCGCGAGAGAGTGGCAACAGAAATGGCCGCTGGTCGGAGAAGTGCGCGGGCTGGGCGGGATGTGCGGGATCGAGCTGGTGCGTAACCGCGAGACACGCGAGCCGGCCGACAGTGAAACAAAAGAGTTGGCGCATTACTGCTACGCGCATGGATTAATTACCATTACGGCCGGCACGTATAACAACGTGGTGCGGATCCTGGTACCGCTGGTGATCAGCGACGAACAGTTGGAGGAAGGTCTCCGCGTGATGGAAGCGGCGTTGGCGGCGGTTTCGGAGCGGGCGCCGGCGGCGATGAGTCACGCGTAGTTCACGCTTACGCGCTGGAGAACCCCCTGTGCAACTGTGGCACACGGGGGTTTCGATTCATTATTTATTTCATGATTGATGAGCGGTTATTTGTTGATGTCGTCCTTAGCCTGCAGGCGCTTGAGCAGTCCCTCCAACTGGGTTTTCTGCGCTCCTTGAGTACCATCCACGGCTATTTTCATTTGCTTGGCAGCTTCGTCGAGGTTTCCCGAGGCCGAAGCGATGCGCGCCATGCCGACATGAGTGATCCAGTGGTTTGGAAACTTGGCAGCATCCTGGCGGTAGAGTTCGAACGCCTTATCCTGTTGTTTCTGGCGCTGCAGCCCTCGAGCGTAAACGTATAGCTGGATAGCATTGGCCTTATCGAGAGCTTGCGACAGCGCGGCCGCGGCTTCCTGTTTTTTGCCCAGGGCATCGAGGATGCGCGACTTTGTTTCCAGGTTGTCGAAGCGCTCCTCATTCTGAATCGACGTGTCTTCCCACTTGAGAGCTTCGTCGAGTTTGTAATTGGCGTCCAGATTCCAGTTGGCGGCTTCGTCGTAGCCCGCCCAAGTGAATCCCCCAACACTGCGCAACTGGTTGGCGATGCTGCGGTCGACGATGGCGTTGGTGTCCACGGAAATGTGGAAGGGGACGGCAACTTTGCCCCAGCGCAGCGTTACGGCCGTGGAGTCCGGTTTCATATCGTCGAAGGTGTAAGCGAGCGTGTCGCGATTTTCCTCCGAACCCGGCTTCACGTTGACGCGCAGGACGTCTTCTTTTTCGTCGTAGCTGAAACTGCCCCAGGACGTGGAGTTTTTGGAAAAGATGATGGTCCACTGGTCGGCGTTGGGAATCATGTGCAGGCCGTAGGTGCCGGCGGGCAGAGGATGGCCTTCCACGCTGACGTCATCGGTGAAGGAGATGGTGGTGTTCTCGTTGGCTCCGGCGCGCCACACTTTTCCATAAGGCACGACTTTTCCGAAGAGATCACGGCCGCCGGCTATCGGTGCGTGATAGACGATAGTGATATCCGTCAGCCCGACACGCTGGATGATCGTGGCACGCTGGCTGAGCCTGGGAAGATTCAGCTCGGTAGCTTGGCTGCCATTTTTGAATTGGGCGCGAGCAGAAGCAGCTCCAAGCCCGGCAATCAATACCAGACCGAACATTAGGGCGCAGAATTTGCGCATAAGAAACTCCTTTTCGATGCTGCAAGAATTTTTCAGCACAACACAACGACTTGCGCGCTGAGAGGGGTGGCCAAGCACAGAAGTCACGCTAGCCACTTTTGCTGGCATAGACGCCCGCCGGGGAAAAGCGTAAGCAGATTGGCGCGATTCTCAGTACTATGGGCTGATTGAGATGTGGAAGCGTTCTTTTCGAATCACCGGATGCCAACAAAAACACGCTGTTACGCACCAGAGTTGGCCGCGCAATTGTAAAAATGCGAATGTAAAATAAAGTTATCTGAATTTATGAATCGGTGAGGACCGCGGGCGCGCATGAACAGAGCGCAAGAAGTTCTATCCAGGTTTCGGACGCGATTTGGCGCAGACTCGCGAGTCTATCGAGCGCCGGGGCGCGTCAATTTGATCGGAGAGCATACCGATTACAACGATGGATTTGTGTTGCCCGCGGCCATCGGGTTTTCCTGCTGGACCGCCATAGCGCCGCGCGGCGACCGGACGCTGATGATTCACTCGGAGAACTTCAGTGAGACGGTGGAAGCGGACCTCGACGATCTCTTGCCGTTACCGGAAAGCCGGTGGGCGAACTATCCGCTGGGCGTGGCGTGGGCGCTGGAGCAGGCGGGCAATCGGCTGCGCGGCGCGAACGTTTACATCGCGGGCGACGTGCCGCTGGGAGCGGGGCTTAGCTCTTCAGCGGCCATTGAAGTTTCGATGGGTTACGCGTTGCTGGAGGCGTCGGGACATCCGGTCGAGCGCACCGCACTGGCCCTGGCTTGCCAACGCGCGGAAAACGAATTTGTCGGCGCGCGTTGCGGCATCATGGACCAATTCGTATCGTGCCACGGTCTGGCCGACCACGCGCTGATGCTCGATTGCCGCTCGCTGAAAATGCGCATGCTGCCGATTCCTCCGCACGTGGCATTGCTAATCTGCAATACCATGGTCAGGCATGAGCTGGCGGCGAATGAATACAATTCGCGGCGCGCGGAATGCGAGGAAGCGGTGCGCATCCTTGCGGAAGTGCTTCCGGGAACGCGGGGGCTACGCGATGTCACGGCGGCGCAACTCGACGAACATCGTCAGAGGCTGCCCGAGATTGTTTTTCGCCGCGCTCGGCATATCGTGCTGGAAAACCAGCGAGTCCTGCGGGCAGCGGAGGCGTTTCAGGGCGGGCAAGTGGAAAACATGGGCAAATTGATGGCCGATTCCCATCGCAGTCTTCGCGATGATTTTGAAGTGAGCTGCCCGGAGCTGGATACCATGGTGGAAATCGCCACGCGGCAGCGCGGAGTGTTCGGGGCGCGCATGACTGGCGGGGGATTTGGCGGCTGCACCATCAACCTGGTGGAAGCTGTGCACGCGCAGGAATTTCAGCAAAAAGTTGCCGCGGTGTACCACGGCGCGACAGGCTTGCGGCCGGACATTTATATATGCAAAGCGTCGCAAGGCGCCGAAGCAGTGGTGAGCGGCTCCGATAGCCCGGAAAATAGCGCGAAGATGCGCGCCGAACGGGGAAAACTGTGAGCGACGCCGGCGGAGGGTCGCTGCAACTGCAAACTGCGCCGCACCGGCGGTTCAATCCGCTGTTGCGAGAATGGGTGCTGGTTTCGCCGCATCGCACGCAACGGCCGTGGCAAGGCAAGGTGGAAAAAGTAGCGCCATCAGGGACACTGCAATACGATCCCGATTGCTATTTGTGCCCGGGAAACGAGCGTGCCGGAGGCGCGCGCAATCCGAAGTATGCGGGGACGTTTGTTTTCGACAATGATTATCCGGCGCTTCTTCCAGATGCGCCTGCGCTGGCAGTGAACGACGGAAACTTGATCGTTGCCGAGGGCGAAGCTGGAATTTGCCGGGTGGGCTGCTTTTCCCCCCAACACGATTTGACGATTGCGAGCATGGCGCCCGGCGAGTTGCGCTCGATGGTGGACATGTGGGTGGAGCAATTCCTTGAGCTGGAAAAAATCGCCCTGGTCCGCCACGTTCAAATATTTGAAAATCGCGGCGCGTTGATGGGCGCCAGCAATCCACATCCGCATTGCCAGATCTGGGCCAACGCCACGATTCCCAATATATCCGCGCGTGAACTGGATGTCGCGCAGGAATATTGGAAAGAAAAAAACTCCTGCCTGTTGTGCGATTACCTGCAACTGGAGTTAAAACGCAATGAACGAATCGTTTGCCAGAATGACGCCTTTGCCGTATTGGTTCCTTTCTGGGCGGTGTGGCCGTTCGAAGTGTTAGTCCTAGGTAAGCGTCATTTTGCGGCAATCAGCGATTTATCGGAGACCGAGCGGGATTTGTTGGGCGACATTCTTCGACGGATTACCAGGCGCTACGACAATCTGTTTCAAACCGCGTTTCCATACTCCATGGGCTTCCATCAACGTCCGACCGACGGAA
>JBBSFG010000262.1:0-5764 GCA_038238965.1 Candidatus Acidiferrales bacterium
AACCGGCAAAGCGGGTTGTGATTTCGTGGGGTCGGTCAGATCCGTAAGCGGCGTGTTCGCATTCGTGGCTGTCAGCGTAGGAGCCGGCGCCGTCACGGCCTGCTTGTTCGGAACCGCTGGCCTGGAATCCTTGGGATGAAAGTTCATTTCCGGCTTGGGCACCACTACCGGCCGGGCCTCCACAATGTTGGGCAATTTCAGATCGGTGGTGATGCGCATCTCCGGTGGGACCGCTGGCTGAAAAATTGTTTGCCGCTTGTTGTCGGGACGCAGCGGCCGGGAAACGACCGTGAGGTTGTGTTGTTGCGCGGTGCTTCCCAGCGCCGGCGTCCTGTCAACCAGCTCGCCATGTCCCGGCTGTGCACCCGGACCGTTAGGCGCGATGCGCGGCAATTTCTTCGCTGGATCCAGCACCGTCAAACGGTAATAAATTTTTTCGGCGTCGGGCTGCGTGGTCTCGAACGCAACCTCCCGAGCGCGGCTCGCCACAGGCACGTAGATTAGAAAAAATATGAAGGCTACATGGGCAGCCAGTGAAAGCGATTGAAGCCTTCCACTCGGCCGGTACGCGCCGATGTGTACTCCTCTAAAAACCTGGATCGGCCGCGCTGAAGTTCTGATCGATTTCAAACTCGGGGTGTGGTAAAGCGTCGTGAGCGACTCCCACCACGCCATGCGCAGTGATTCACGCTCCACCAGGAATTTTGGCGCACGCGCTCGGGGCGAAGGCGTCAGAATGGATCCCAGCCCCAATTTCGGGGCTTCCGACAGTCTTGCGCCAAAAATGCCTAACGAAATGGGCTTATTGCCGAAAATCAACGGTTACCAGGCTCCAGTAGGATATGTTGCCTAAAATTGCTCCCGAACTGTTCGATAGTTGCACGAATTATACCAATGGCGTCCCTACAGGGTACAACGATGTTAGGCGCACCCCAGGACTACCCAACTCAAATGTCACCATTCGGATACAGCCTTTTTCCACTCTTTGATCCATTTATGACGCTTTGCACCACCGATTTTCCAGTCATCCATTCTTCGTCGGCCTCAACCGGTCAAACCCGCTCATTACCCATACTTTATCCGTTTGCGCTTCCTTCTGGCTTTGGTACTATTCCTGCTCCCGTAGGGATGTATTTTTGTCTCACTGATTCAAGAGGGGGAACTAAATGAGCCTAGTCGTCCATCATAATTCCCACGGATGCCGCTTCCCAGTATCTCTCGTGGTACTACTTTCCCTTTGCGTCTTCGCGGCTCCCTCCTCTAACGCGCAGGCCGTCGCCGAAGCTGCGGGCGCTACCTCTGTCGCTGCGACAGCGGCCTCGAGTATTAAGCCGCCAGCGTTCTCTACCGCTCCCGCCGCCGCGGCCGGACCAGTCTCATCCGCGCATCTGCCTTTGCCAGTCGGTCCTCCCCCCGACGTGGTCAATCGCCGTAATCTCGAACAACACGCCGGGCAAGATGCAGCCAAGTTGTTGCTGCGATCCAATCCTGCCGGCTCGCAAGTCTGGATAAACAGTTCCTTTGTCGGCAGCACTCCGATGCTTCTGGTACTGGCGCCCGGGAAGTATCAACTGGAACTGCGCGGACCCCGCCAGGAATCTGCGACCCGCACAGTTGATCTGCTCCCGCGGGAAACCCGTGAGCTTGCCACTACGCTTACCGCTCATTATCCGAACAGAGTAATCATCCGTTAACCGTCACGGGTGAAGAAAGTATGAGGCTCACACATGGCAGGTATTGAGTTCGACCGTCAGTCCTTTGTTCAAGCCGAACAGGTTCGCCGGAACTCCGTCGTGTCGCTCCTCGGCCTGGCTGCCGGCATTCTTGTTTTGGTTGTGGTCGGATATTTCGGCTACCGGTTCATCTCCACTTCCTCGTCGTCAACTTCCCCGGCTCGCTCTGCCGATACCGCGGCTCTCGACCAGATCCAGCAGCAATTATCCGAAATGGACAAGCGTATCGATCAGATGGAAAAACGTCACAAGAGTGTAGCCCCGGAGGTTCCTGCTCCTCAGAAACCAAGTGTTCCCATGGCCGCTGCGCCATCGCGCCCAGCCTACAAAGTGAAAGGCGCCAGCGCCCTCGCGCCTCAAACAGTCCCCGCACGCGATCCATCGCTCGCCACCAGATCTTACGTCGACCAGAACGTCGCTGCCGCCAATGCCGACAGCGCCGCGAACCGTGAAGCATGGAAGGCCACGACGGACCGCTTAGCCGATGTGGTCGGCGTGGTAGGCACGCAACAGGCGGAACTTTCTCAAACGCGCGAAGACGTAAATGGCCTTTTGTCCAAGAGTGTTCGCAAGGCCATGCCTTTCGAACTGCGCCGCGGCGCTCCCCGCGAACCGGTCGGCCCCGTATCGCTGCTTCTGAAGAGTGCCGACGTCAAGGCCCAGCGTTACACCGCATGCATCTACATTAATGATCAATGCGTCGAACTGAAGAATCGCTCCGTAAATGAAATCGTCGGGTTCGCGCTTTCGCGCAATTCGGCGCCCTTGGAGTTTGTCGCCACCAAGATTCTGCATGACCAGATTGTTGGGTACTTGGAAATTCCCGCGGCCAGCAACCAGTAATCAGTCAAGGGCCGGCGGCAAAAAATACGCCCGGCAAGCTGCTTCCAGCACTTCTCTGGTGAGTTGCGGTTCCAACCCCTGGTAACTCGCGGTCCACGAAATCTGATTGATCAAATCGCGCGCAAAACACTGGCAGAATGGTTGCTTCATTTCATGCGTGATGTAATCCGCCAGGAATTCGGCCGCTTCCGGATCGAAATACAGCATCCGCACTTGGCATTCCGAGCGGAAAATTTCCAGAAACTGATCTCGCCGCGCATAGTCCAAATGAATCTTGTTAGCGATGCGCCGCAGGAAGGCATCGTCCGCGAGTTGCAGCGGGTCGAGGTTGGTTGAAAACACCACGAACAAATTGAACGGCAGCTCAAATTTTCTGCCTCCCGCGAGGGTCAGAAAGTCGATGCCGCGATCGAGCGGCGTCATCCAACGATTCAGCAGTTCTTCCGGCCGCATCCGCTGACGTCCAAAATCATCCAGCAGCAGCACGCCGTTGTTTGCCTTCATCTGCAGCGGCGCGGTGTAAAATCTCGTCACCGGATTGAACTGCAGATCCAGCATCTCCGCGGATAGTTCGCCACCTGCCACCACGCAAGGTCGCCGGCACAATACCCACCGCCTATCGGATTCTTCGATGTCCGACTCATCCGGCGCAGGGTCGCGCGACACTGCTTTATGCACTCCCGGATCGAATAACGCGATGATTTGGCCGTCAATTTCCACCGCGTAAGGAATCCATACGCTGTCGTTGTAAATATCCGGTATGCGCATCGCCAGGCTCGTTTTTCCCGTGCCGGCTGGTCCGTAAAGAAAGATCGACGCACCTGAGGTCACCGCCGTGCCCAGGCGCAGCAAAATCTCCTGATCCAGCACCAAGGGATAAACCGCCCGAATGATGTCCGCAGGATGCACTTTAGAGTGCTTCACGCTCTGCATTCCCACTCGCGTGCTGTAATCCGACAGGGACACCGGTGCCGGCCCCGCATAGTGGTTCGAGGCCAGCAACTCCGCACCGCGATGCTTGCCCGCGTTCGTTGCGGCAATACGGTGGCTTCCTATGGACATGCCCTTCACTTCGCAAAGCTGTTCCTTGCGCAAAAATTGAAATATCTCTTCCACAACTCCGGTGCCCAGACAAATATGATCGCCCAATTCATGGAGTGACATTTCTCCGTGCAAGTACAGAATTTTCAGCGCCAGGTCCGCTAGTACACCTTTGCGAATCCCCGTTCGCCGCAACTGCCGCGGCATCATTAAGCTGACTTCGCTCATTCTGGTCTGCTCCCAAGGGTCAACAAGCGCAAAATTCTTCCTATTGACCGCTCTTCAGCTGACAGGGTTGCAAGCACGTACTATGCCATCCCCTGTCGCTCTGCGCTTGTTGATATATCCGTATAACAATCCCGCAATTCATGAGATAGCCAGTTGTCCACGGTGCGGCAAGCGCTAGACTGTCACCCAAATGTCTGCCGTCGTCGGAATGTTCGTGCCTCTCAACCCTTTTTCGATCCTACTCTACTTCTCCGCCCGTATTTCCCTGATAATTCCGCTCCTCGCTGTCTGTCTCGCCGTCGTTGTCGGCCTCTGCGTCGCGGCCTCTCGCAGCCGTCTTCATATCCCAGGCTACGCTGGCTTGGCATTCGCGGCCTTTATTGCCGCCATGCTCGCTGGTCACTTCTCAGGTTCTCGCAGCATCACCGGCACGGTCGCGGGCTTCGCGCTGTCGCTTATTTTCTTTCTGTTGATTGGCGTCGTGGTGGGCTCTGTCCTGGCGCTGTTTTTTTACCGGCACCCGGAAGCCTGAAGCCGCCATCGACGTCCGGTAGCGCATTACACCGATATCTCCGCCTGCACCATTGCCCAACACCCAGGCCGTGCACGGTAAGTCCTTGCGGCCTACGGCCTCCAGGACTCACCGCCAATGCCCTCTCAAAAGTTTACAAAGGTGCTCGTGCCAATCACCCATGGCGGACATTTCAATATGGCAGAAAACAGGACATTTCTACTTTGCGTTGACAAGGTAGGATGGACGCCCGAGGTCACGCTCGGCTGTAAACCGCTCGAATGGGCGCGTCGCCGATGCGGATACCTGGACTAGGATTTTGCAGTCCGGCACCAGCTCGCAATCGACAATAAGAAAAACAGTCCGGCACCGCGCAAGAAACTCAAGTAGCCAATGGGGTTTCCCCCAGAGGCAGATATGTGGAGCGCATTCACATTAAAAGCATTCAAAATCCGAAAGATCAACGCAACGACGGTACAGGTCAAGCCCAACCAATAACCCGCTGCGGCAAGTTGCTTTTCCATCCTGATCTCCAATCCCAGTTACTGGAATTTGGCCGTGTTCGCCCGTACGCTACTCTCGGCCAGCCAGCGAGTCAAGCGTGAGCGGACGATCGAGACCGCGCCGTTCGCTGAGCCCGTTGAAATCATGTTCCTACCCTCCCATTCGCATGTAGTTCCACACCCAGAAGAAGCACAGAAGAGCAATCACGATGAACAAAAGAATCGCCATCAAACTATTGTTCGATCGTTTGTTCATGAGGAGAGATTACCAGGAGTTTACAATCTAAGAAAAAGACTCGTGTGTAGTGTTCCCGGCTGAAACTGGACGGCTGAATTAGATATGATTCAGGGCCTCCAAACAGGAGGCAACAAGGGCAGGAACCACGCGCAGCGCGAACTCCGAACGAGAAATGGCGGATCATCCACGAAGCCACACATCACATCAATGCAGGCGTAAACAAGCTTTTCACTGGATCTGGACTTGATCAACGCCTCGTCCCAACTTCACGAACCTGGCCCGTACGCCCAGCTTCGAATACGACCCGTTCAATAAGAATCCCGGCTGGAAATCACGACAACGCGTTTAGGCAGATTTCACAAAAGCGGTGTGCACTACAGGACACTGCTATGCGCGGCTTAGTGTCGACCATGATTATTTCTTCGAACTCCCTCTCCCGAGGGAGCGGGATGCTCTATCAAGTGGACGACGCTTTACTCCACGCCATGTCCGGTATCGAGCTGTCCCGCGAACGAACCGAACTCCAGACCTGACCGGCTTGAATTAGTCCAGCGGGAGTGAGAGAAATCACTCTAAAGGAGAGCTGGACATGCCGATGAAGAAACACAAGCCGGAGCAAATCGTATCGTTGCTGCGGCAGATTGAAGTAGAAATGGCCAACGGGAAG
>JBBSFG010000263.1:0-5720 GCA_038238965.1 Candidatus Acidiferrales bacterium
GTACGATGGCTACGGCAGCAAGCCAAGGGCGGAATCCCGACGCGAATGAGACGAGCCGGAAATCGATAAGTCGCGCGCGGCGTTCAAGACAAACGTTTGTCTTTATAAATTTAAAAAATGATTCTGCTTGACAACAATTTTGCTTGTAGCCAAATAGCGAGCAATAAGGGGTGTCAGTCCGAAGAAGTGACGATTGCTTTCGCCCGCTTCGAGGAAGTAATACGGGCGATATGGCAAGTGTTCAGCGTCCGGCTGTACAGTCGCGAAAATCGCGCGTCATGGGATGTTCTGACTTTTTCGGATCAGAGGCTGGGTGAGCTACAAGTCCGTTTGGCGCACCCTCCTTATGCGAAGGGGGCTAAATGCTGGGTTCTCGAAATTTCTTTCATTTTTTATTGATTGGTGTGCTGAGTCTTGGGCTGGGTGTGTGCGCGGCCGCGCAATCCGACCACGGAGCCATCGCAGGCACCATCCTCGATTCCTCCGGGGGAGCGATACAGGGCGCGGACATCACCGCCACGGGCGCCAACACCGGCACGGTGTACAAGACGACATCGAATGCGAACGGCGCCTACAAGATTCCAGAGATGCAACTTGGCGCGTACAACATTACCGTCGCGGTTGCGGGATTCAAAACGTCGGAGCAAACGGGATTTGTAGTCCAGATCAACACGACCGCCAACCTGGACATCACGCTGCAGGCCGGCGATGTAAAGGAGACGCTAACCGTCAGCGCCGACGTTCCGACGCTGCAGACGGAATCGGCCGACATCGGAACGGTGGTGGACAAGAAACAGATCATGGATCTTCCATTGGCCCTGGGCGGCCAAGGCGTTTTGCGTGCACCAGAAGCTTTTGTGTTTCTGACGCCGGGCACGACCGGTCCCGGTAGCAATGACAGCAGCAACGGTGTGTTTGAGGCCAAGCTGGGCGGCGGACAAAACTTTGGCAACGAAGTGATTCTGGACGGCGCAAGTACCGCGCGGGCGGATAGCGGATCGGCGTTCGATCAGACCGCTCCGTCTGTGGAGGCGTTGCAGGAATTCAAGGTTACGACTTCAACGGCTACAGCCGAATTCGGCCGCACCTCTGGCGGCGTGGAAAGCTTCGCGACGCGCTCGGGAACCAATGTCTACCACGGAACGGTATACGACATTTTTCGCAACGAAGATTTGAACGCGAATTCCTGGTTCAACAATCTCCACGGCGATCCCCGAAATCTCGATCGCAAGAACGACTATGGCGGGGTGCTGGGCGGCCCGGTGTGGATCCCCAAGCTGTACAACGGCCACGATAAGACGTTCTTCTTCTTTTCCTGGGAGCAATACCGCCAGACTCAAGGCTCGACGAACCTGAGCACCGTTCCCACTGATGCGGAACGCATGGGAGACTTCTCCAGTTTATTGACTACGGATTTGATCGGAACCGATCCCTGCGGCACTCCTATTTTCAAGGGGGAGATTTTCGATCCTGCGACGACACACGCCGGACCCGGTGGCACGCAGTGCCGGACGCCATTCCTGAACAACCAGGTGCCGATCAGAAGCACCGTTGCGCAACAGATTCTGAATCTAATTCCCGAGCCTACGAATCCGACTGCCTTTAGCAACAATTTTACTTTTACGACCAATAACCCGATTCTCGCAACTACGATGTCTTTTCGCATCGATCAGAACCTGGGACAGAAACACAAAGTGTTCTTTTCTTACAGCAGCCGTGATAACGAAAACATTAACGGCTCACCGGTTTTGCCGAATCCGCTGGACACCACTTTCTATTCCTCGTTCTTTACTCACTATCTGCGCGCCGGCTGGGACTATTTCATTAGTCCTACGCTGTTCAACCATTTGAACGTGGGCCTTAATCGCGTGAACAGCAACAGCACCGCTACTTCGGTGAACGGCACGGATTGGGACGCCGCCATCGGTTTGACAGGCGCCAGCGGACCCACCTTTCCACCCATCGCGTTCAACAATGATAACCAGGGCCTCAGCAGTTTTGGTTCAGCGAACGCCGATCGCGATGTGGTGAACAGTTTGGTGGTCTCCGACAACGTTTCCTGGACACGCGGACGGCACAACGTACGTGTTGGTGTCGATTGGCGCGCGTTTCAGTTTTCCGTGGTCGATCAATCGCACCAGTCGCCCAACATAGGGTTTGACGTCGCTCAAACGGCCGGGCAACCCGGAGAGGGGCGGGATACCGGGGACCCATTCGCCAGTTTTCTTCTCGGCGCTCCTTCTGATGTGTCGCTTGCGGTGCGATCAAACCAGCCGCGTTTCGTTTCAAATTATTACGCGGCCTATGTGGTGGATGACTTCAAGGTGCGCCGGAACCTGACTGTGAATCTGGGCTTGCGGTACGACATCGAGACGCCGCGCCACGAAGCTTCTGATGCGCAATCAGTTTTCGATCCCAATGCCCCGAATCCGGGCGCCACGTTGGCGGACGGTTCTGAATTGCCGGGCGCGTTGATTTTTGGAGGAAGTGGGCCGGGACGGAGCGGAACCCATGCCTCCGGCGCGCGCACTTACAAGAAAGACTTTGCGCCACGCATCGGTTTCGCCTATTCCCCGGAGACGCTTTTCGGTCTGTTTCATCAGACAGTCATTCGTGGCGGCTACGGAATTTATTATGCTCCCCTGACTTATGGGGATTTCGGCCAGGCGCTGACGGACGGCTTCACCGCGTCACCCAGTTTCAGCGCGCCTTTCCAACCGGCACTTCTCCTGGATTCAGGAATTCCGGCTTTCCCGCCTCCGCCGAATTTTGATCCCGCGCAGGACAATGGCGGAAGCGGCGGCGGCTTTGGTGGAGTCACCTATCTGGCGCCGAGTTACGGACGGCCCGGCATGGTGCAGAATTGGGATATTGAATTCGAACACCAGTTCACGACCGACCTCATTCTCAGCGTGGCTTACGTCGGGAGTCACGGGACACACTTGCGCACCTCCGTGGCGCAGATCAACAATCTGAACCCGCAATTCTTTTCCTTGGGAAATGTGCTTAACCAGAACATCGACACCAATACCGGGGGGTTCACTCCGCCGTTCCAGCAGTTTGAGTCATTGTATGGTCCGGGCAACGTAGCCCAGGCCTTGCGGCCATTTCCGCAGTATCAGTCCATAAATACGGATTGCTGCCTGGAGAATCTCGGGCAGTCCACCTACAACGCCATGCTGGTCAAGCTGGAGCGCAGATTCCACAATGGCCTTAACCTGCTGGCGTCTTACACCTATTCGAAAACGCTGACGGATGCCGACAGCGCATTGCCCGCGTTCGTATCGTTCTCCGGCGGCGGCAGCGTGCAGAACTCTTACAACTTGAAGAACGAGAAGAGTCTGAGCTACCAGGACATTCCGCACACCTTCGTGGTCAGTTACGTCTATGAACTGCCGGTGGGCAAGGGTAAAAAATTCTTGGATCACGGTGGGGTTGCCGACAGGGTGCTGGGTGGCTGGCAAGTAGGCGGCGTGCAGCGCTACCAGAGCGGTCAGCCATTGGCGTTTGGTTGCGCCACCGGCATTCCGGCGTATGACGGTTGCATCCGCTACGATCGCGTGCCGGGTCAACCGCTGCTGAGCCCTAGTGCTTCATCCTTTGATAAAGCGGGTGCCACCCTGACTCAAAATGTCGGATGTTCCGAGAATCCGGACGGCACATTTTCAGCACCGGCAGGCGTGGCCACCTATTTCAATTGCGCAGCGTTCGTTGATCCGAACGCCGCCAATCTCGTCGCTGCCCGCGGATACACGTTTGGAAACATGCCCCGCATCGTTGGATCGATTCGAAGCGAGCGTTACATAAATGAAGACTTTTCCATCATCAAACGGACCAGGTTGTTCGAATCCAGTGCGATCGTTCTTAAGGCCGAGCTGTTCAACGCTTTCAACCGCCATGTGTTTTCCAGGCCTGATACGGGAATCCAGGATTCCACGTTCGGTGCAAGCTTTGGCACCGTGAACGGGCCCAGAAACGTGCAGTTCACACTGCGCTACGATTTCTAACCTATCGGCTCGTACGCATCGCCGCCTAAGCGGGGTTGCCGTGCAATAGCCTTCTCATAAGTTTTCGGCAAGGTTAGAATCTGGAAGTGCATATCAACATGCATTCGGCCAGCTGTTATTTGTCCTGCGCAACTATTTTCCTCCGGCGCAACCTGCGATTTGTAATCAGAATGCTGCTTGCGATTCTGGTGTCGGCTGGCGCCGCTCAATTTGCGCGGGCGCAGGGTGCAGATGTCGAAGGCAAGTTTCGGCAGGCGACGGACGCGCTGCGTAGCGGACGCCTGGATGAAGCGGCGGACGGATTTTCGTCCATTGTGAAGACGTCTCCTGCATTTGCCGAAGCGCATTTGAATCTGGGGTTGGTGCGCGAAGAGCAGGGCAGGAATGACGAGGCGATCGCCAGCTTTCAAAAGGCGTTGGTGCTTAAGGCGCATTTGCGCGGCGCGAATCTGTTTCTGGCGATCGCCGAGTACCGCATGAACCAGTTGGACCAGGCCGTGACGGCGCTGCGCAAGGAAACCAGTTATTTCCCAACGGATGCCAACGCCTGGATGTGGCTGGGCGTCGTCGAACTTGCCAAATCGCAGCCCGAAGACGCCGCGCAGGCGTTGGACAAGGCCGCCAAGCTCGATCCCGCCAATGTGGACATTTTGTATCACCGCGGCCGCGCGCACATGCTCATTTCGAAAGACAGCTACGAAAATATGTTTAAAGCCGATCCGAACTCCTGGCGCGTACATCAGGTGCTGGCGCAGGCGGATGCGGAGTCGGATCGCCATACGGATGCAATCGCGGAATACGAAGCGGCCATCAAGCTGGCGCCGCAGCAGCCGGGGCTGCACGAGGAGCTGGGAACGGAATACCGCAACGCCGGGCAGATCGAGCCCGCCGACGCACAATACCGCGCCGAACTGGAGATCGATCCTCACGATGTTTCGGCGCGCTATAAGTTAGGAACCTTGCAGGTGGAGAGAGGCCGGCCCGAGGAAGCAAAAACCCTGATCGAAGCCGCGCTGCAACAGAATCCCGCCATCCCGGACGCGCGATATTATCTGGGGCGCGCCCAGATGCAGTTGGGTGATGACGAGGCCGCTATCGCGGACTTTCAACAGGCCTTGAGCGGCAAGATCGATCCCGATATTGCGCAGCAGGCATACTATCAACTGGCCATTCTATACCGGCGGCTGCACCGCCTGGAGGATGCCAAGGCCGCACTGGCGCAATTCGAGAGACTCAAGCAGCAAGCCGGGGAACATCAGCAGCAGCTTTACGAAAAGAAGCGGCAGAATCAAAACGCAAATGTAAATGTGGAAGAGTCGCCGCAACAGCCTTGAGCGGAGGTTGCGTGCCGCGCTCCGCTCCACGGAATCGATCCAGCGAAAAAACATGCAAATATCCCGCATACGCAGCCTGGCAATAATTTTAGCGGCACCACTGATGAGCGGCGTGTTGTTTTCACAAACGAAGGCGCGGCCCGCGGGTACTGCCGTGGGCGTGGAAGTGTACGAATCCACCACGGACCTGAAAGAATCGCTGCAGCTGAAGGACTCGGTAAGTTTTGGCGCCGCGCGCGTGCCGGCGCTGACCATTGCTATCCAGCCGGACAAGACTTACCAGCAGATCGAAGGGTTCGGCGCTTCCCTCACGGATTCCTCCGCCTGGCTGCTGTTCAACAAGCTGTCTGCCGCGCAGCGCAGGGAATTGATGGAGAAA
>JBBSFG010000264.1:0-5674 GCA_038238965.1 Candidatus Acidiferrales bacterium
ACCTTGACGAGCGGTGGCTCTCGGCTCATCAGTCGCTGCAGAGCCGACTGCGCTTCGCTCAAATCGCCGAATGTATGCATGCGCTCGGCGCGCGTCCGCAGTTCGCCCGGTGTTTGCGGGCCGCGAAGCAGCAACTCGCAGAAGATGGCCGCTTCGCGGCGATCGAAGTTGAAAGCCTCCTGTAGACGGTGCTCGTACTTGGTCACACGGCTATCCGCGGCGCTGACCGAGCGAGCCAGAGAGTTGTCGTGAAGTGTACGCAATGCATCGCGAACGGAGTTTTCGTCCAGGTTCATGACCGGATCGCGATTGGATTTCTGGTTACAAGCGTTGACCAGGGAGTTGAGGGAAAGCGGATAATAATCCGGGGTGGTGATTTCTTTTTCCAGCAGGGCCCCGAGTACCCTGGCTTCCATTTCATTTAGAACGATATTCACAGCACTTCGAATCATACCGGAACCGGGGCGCACGCCCAACAGTACGCCTGACTAACGCTGCCGTTCTAGGGAACCAACCCGACTGCTGGATCACCGCGGCGCGTTGACAACCGCGTATTTTGGCTTAGGATGAAGATGTTCGCGCCCCCGCAGCGAACACCCGCGTGGTAAACAGCAATGTCCAGCAACGGCACAGGCGCGCAAGAGGCCGCAGAAAACTCGGAAAGTTTCTATCGCATCGGCGAAGTGAGCCGGCTTGCGGACATAAAACCCTTTGTGTTGCGCTACTGGGAATCGGAATTCCCCATGCTGGACCCGGTGAAAAGCCCCAGCGGCCATCGTATGTACCGGCAGCAGGATCTGGACATGGTGTTCAAGATCAAGCGGCTGCTCTACGACGAAGGGTTTACGACCGAAGGCGCGCGGCGGCACCTGCGCGAACACGCCGGACTCGATCCCGAAGCCGGCGACGCGGCGGGCGGCAGTGAAGATACACCGCAACTGCTGAGCCGGAAAATGTTGCTGGATCTCCGCGACACGCTGCGCGCTTTCTTGACGCTATTCGAACGCCGGTGATAGCCTTGAGGTCCCAGGCTACGAAAAGTTATTTTCAACCGGTCGGGACGTAGCGAAGCCTGGTATCGCGCACCCTTGGGGTGGGTGAGGTCGCTGGTTCGAATCCAGTCGTCCCGACCATTTTCCGCTTCGCGCCATTTTTTTTCAAACGCGGCCGCGCCGACATTCCATCAGAATAACTCCGCTCCAGGCATAGGCGAAATCCGCCCGCCAGCCGGCGATTGGCGGCGCTTGACATCGATCGAAATAGGAAGTAAAAGTAACTAATCGAAAGTACTCGAAAGTGGGCGAATTTTAGCCTTCAGGGGTGGCGCCATGAGACGAAGTGTGCGGAGCTTCTTTTATTTGCCGGCGGCGGCAGCGGCGATTCTGGCCCTGCTCTGCGGTATCTCTCTGCAGGCGCAGTCGACCTACACAGGACAATTATCCGGTGAAGTAATCGATTCCTCGGGCGCGGTGATCGCGCAAGCCCGAGTTACGCTGACGGATTTGGCGACCAACGCGCAAGTCACGGCGGTCACCGACACGAAAGGCGTGTACGTGCTGCCCGGCTTGCGGCCGGGAACGTACACCATTCTGGTCGAAGCTCCCAACATGGCATCCGTGGAGCGGAAAAATGTCGTGTTGGCGGTCAGCCAGCAGGCCACGCTGAACTTCACGCTCGCGCCAAGTTCGGTGACCAGCAGTATCACGGTAACGGAACAAGCGCCTTTGCTGGATACAGGAAACGCCGCGTTAGGGACAGATGTGACCAACGAATATGTACGGGACATTCCGCTGATCAATCGCAGCCTGTTCGGACTGGTCTTTCTTGCGGGAGGCGTGACGGAAACCAGCGGGGTCGGGACGCAGGACGATTATCCGTCGGGAACGAATTTTGTATCCAACGGCCAACGCAACTCCACCGCGGAAGTCCGGCTCGATGGTGCCTTGACGAGCGCACCCGAACAGGGAGAAGGCGGCAACACCAACGTGTATTACCAGCCTTCCGTGGAGATAGTTCAGGAATTCAAGGTGGAGAACAATAGTTTTTCCGCCGAGTACGGCAACAACGGCGGGACGGTCGTGAACCTGGTATTGAAAGAAGGCGGCAACAAGTTTCACGGCAGCGGGTGGTGGTTTGGCCAAAGATCGGCACTGGATGCCAATGACTTCTTCAATAATCGCGATGGCGTTGAAAAGCCGGATCATCTGCGGGATCAGTACGGGTTTTCGTTGGGCGGGCCGATCCGGAAAAACAAGACGTTCTTCTTCGTCGACTTTGAAAAAACCAGGCAGAACGATCCGATCAATATTCAAGGAGTAGTGCCGACGGACGCGGAGCGCAACGGAGATTTCTCAGATATCCCGCAGCAGATTTTCGATCCCCGGCACTGTACCGCCCCGGCGCCGGGAGACCCGTGCGTTCGGCCCGCATTCGTGAATAATATGATCACCGAGCCGTTTGATCCGGTTGGCCAAGCTTTACTGAAGGCCTATCCGGAGCCGAATGTGAGCGGCCAGGACATCAATTTTCGCACCAGCGTGGTGGCGCAAGCGCCGCAGCGACAATTCGATATAAAAATCGATCATCATTTCAACGACAAGATGAATTTTTCCGGGCGCTACAGCAACGTGCACTCGGAAAACGTCAATCCATTTGTAGTTGGAAGCGGCGATTTCAACGATGGGTTTACGGCCAGCACGGACGTTCAGAACATCGGCCTCGAACACAGCTGGACTCTGACTCCGCGGCTGATCTGGACGAGCCGGTTTGGCCTCGATCGCGTAAAGGCGCCAGTGCGATCCGCGCTTCCTTCGCTGGAGAGCGTTGGGTTCCCGCCAATACTCGAGCAAGCCAACGGGTTGGACCGCATGCCGTCCATTGATGTGAACAATGGCGACTCGTTGCTTTCCAGTTATACGCAATGTTGCACCGATACGAATTTTGCGCACACGCTGTATACCTATTCGTCCGCTTTGTCGTTTATTCGCGGCGCGCATACTTGGAAAGCCGGTTTTGAGCAGCGGCTGTTTTTCAACAATTTCTATCAGCCGGACAATCCCACGGGATATTTCCATTTCTCGCCGGACGTAACTGCCGAATCGCCTGGAAATGGCGAGGATCAAGGCAACGCTTTCGCTGGCGTGTTGCTGGGGTATGGCGATTATGGGTTCATCAATATCAAGCCGGCAGTTGCCGATAAATCCTTGGAGACGGCCTTTTACATTCAGGACGACTGGAAACTTACGCCGCGGCTGACCGTGAACCTGGGCCTTCGCTATGAATGGAGCACTCCGTACAACGAACGCTTCGACCACCAGCAGTACAGCGATTTCACCGGAGACACGGGGATTTCCGTCGCGCTGGAGCCGGGCGGAACGCCTGTGGATCTGAAGGGAACGACAATATTTCCAGGTCAAAACGGATTGGGAAGGCACGTGCCGACCGATCGCAACAATCTTGCGCCGCGAATAGGATTCGCGTTCTCGCTCAATTCCAAAACCGTCATACGCGGCGGAGCGGGTGTTTATTACGGCTTGAATCCTGCGACAAACTTTCAATATCCGGGCGCCGCGTTCAGCTCCAGCGAGAACGTCATATTTTCCCAGGATAATTTCGGCACGCATTTTGCGTCCTTAAGCAATCCCTTCCCGCTCGGTCTGCCCGTAGCCCAGGGCGATGCCTATGGAAAACTGGCGATGTGGGGCTACGACAACAACAACAACTTGGGCACGCAAACCGCTCGCAACGCCGACATTTACCAGTGGAACATCGGGTTTCAACGGCTATTGCCTGGGCAGATCACCATTGGCGTGGATTACTCCGCGAACCGCAGCACGCACTTACCGTGGGGCGGATACTCGAGCACTCGCAACCGCAATTTCGTCCCGTCCGGCGCGCTCGCGCAACTTGTCCAGGCCATGAATCCCACTCACGATCCGAATGACAACTCGGTCAGCAACTCTTTGTTTAACGCCGTGGATAATCCTTTCCTGCCGTTTTTCCAGGGGCCCAATGCGATTTTCAATGAGCCGGCATCGGAATACAATCTGGACACCATTCCGCAGATCAATTTGCTGCGCCCTTACCCACAATTTAACGGCACGTTTCAGGGCTTACCGAATTTTGGTGCCAACTCCTGGTATCACTCGCTGCAGATTCGATTTCAAAAGCGCGCCGGCCATTACTTGAGCTTCGAGGGCAATTACACGCTTTCGAAAGCGACAGATGACTCTTCGGTCGGCTTTAACGCTTTCGTGGGCGGGCTCAACCTTGGAAATCCGCAGCAGTTGGACCGTTTGAATCTCGAGCACGCCATCAGTGCCAACGATGCCACGCACCGGATGGTGCTGGCGACCATTCTCGAAGTTCCGGTCGGGCGTGGCCGGTGGATTGGGCGCGACATGAATCGTGTGGTCGATGGAATCGTCGGCGGCTGGTCCATTTCCACGATCATCACCTTGCAGAGCGGCCAGCCATTGGCGATCGGCCTCCAAACGCCGCGCCTGGCGGACGGAAACCAGCGTCCCGACGTCGTTTGTCCGCAGGTTTCCAGCGGTATCAGCTATCACCAGGCGGCAGCAACCGGCGCATCGCTCTTCAACGCGGATTGTTTCGCGGATCCGGGAGACCAGATTCCCGGAAATGCTCCGCGTTATTTCTCGAATCTGCGAGGCGAAGGTATCCACAACACGGATTTGTCTTTCAGTAAGGAATTTTCCATTCGAGAGAGCATGAAACTGCAGATCCGCGGAGAATTCTTCAACTTTACTAACACCCCGCGGTTCGCATTCCCCGACCTTGGCCTGGGCAGCGATACGTTCGGTGAGGTGACCTCCACCGCTCATGGCAGTATTCCGCGGCACACGCAAATCGGCGTGCGATTCCAGTTTTAGTCGCTTGCGGACGATGCTGACCCGGCCTATCGCACTCATCGGTGGTCTGGCGCTTCTTTATTTTCCGGCATCCATCGATGAACGTAACGAAAACTGGACACACTTCGTGCGCATCGGTGCATACGGGCTGCATTCTGCCGCCGGTGCGGAAGCGATTGTGCGTGACGCGCAAGCGACCGACGTTTTCGGCATCGAGGTAGACAACGATATTCCCGGGCGCTACCAAAGTTTTCTCGATCCCCACGAAAAGCTGAAGGCTATTCGCGCCGTTGCGGAAGCGGCTCACAAGGCGGGCAACAAGAGCTTCGTGTACATAGCCGGAACGGAATGCATCACCGCGCACGCGGACAAATCCCAGCACACCCTGGCGAAGGACCATCCTGATTGGTTGCAGCGAAAAATAACCGGTGAGCCCGCGGTATTCACTTCCGGTGCTGCGTTCTGGATCAGCCCGGGTGATGAAGACGTGTGGGTCAGTCCTTATGCTGTAGAGTGGCGCAAAACCTATATGGAGAGGGTGCGGCAAATCGCGGCCACCGGGATCGACGGAATTTACGTAGATATTCCGTATTGGATGACGCACTTCGATGGTTGGGAAGATACCTGGGCGAGTTTCGACGAGTACACCGTAAATGCTTTCCGGCGCAGTACCGGACTGGACGCGCGTCATGACCTCAAGCTGGGAGATTTTGCGGACGCCAATTTTCGCAAGTGGATCGATTTTAGAATCGCAACATTGACAGACTTTGTGGACGAGATCGGCCGCACAGCCCGGAGTGTTA